>NZ_JBHYIK010000082.1:0-40071 GCF_042739735.1 Amycolatopsis sp. NPDC059027
TCGCTGGCCGTCCCCTCGCCCGACCGCCCCCCCCGACCGGCCCAGCTCCCGGCCGCCCCCGCGCGACCCACCCCCCCCCCCCGGCTCACGCGACCAGCCGCAGCCAGGCCGCCGCGAGGGCGGCGTGACCGGCCGGTGTCGGGTGTACGCCGTCCTCGGACCAGTGTTCCGGTTCGGTCGTCGCGGCTAGTTCGGCGAACATGTCGTCGGCGGCGAGCAGGTGTGCGCCGTATTCGCGGGCGAGTTCGCGCACGACCTGGATCTTCGGGTCCAGGTCGATGCGCCATTCCTTGCGCTCTTTCTCCCCGATGAGCGCGTGACCGCCACCGGCTTCGACGACACCTTTGATCGGCAGGAGGAACGGCTCGATGAGGATCAGCTCCGTGCCCGCTTCGGCCAGCGGCGCGAGCAGCCGGTCGTAACCGGCTTCGAACTCCTCGACGGGGATCACGCGGCCATCGGGGTCCAGCGTGTGCCAGCCCATGTCGTTGACCCCGGCGAGGATCGACACCACGTCCGGGCGCGCGTCGAGTACGTCTGTCTGCCAGCGAGTTTCGAGGTCCATCACCTTGTTACCACCGGTGCCGGTGTTCAGCCAGGTCACGGGCCGGTCCGGGTGCCGGAGTCCCCATTCGCCCGCGATGCGCAGCGGGTAGCCGAACCCGAGCCGGTCTTCGCTTTCCCGCCGTTGGCAGTCGGTGATCGAGTCGCCGGTGAACAGCACGGTGCTGCCAGGGCGGAGAGTGATCGTCATAGGTGCTCCTGAGAATTCGGCAGGGAAAATGGGGGAGTCAGACTTCCGGGCTGCCGAACCACCGGCCGACGGCCCGCTCGAACGCTTCACAGTCGGGTTCGCGCTCACCTGCCCAGGCGACGACGCCGTCCGGCCGGACGAGCACGGCTCCCACGCCGAGGTCGTTCTTCGCGGCGCCCGCCGCATATCGCAGCCGGTTTTCCCAGCCGGTCGTGGAATCGCGCAGTCGTCGATCGGTGCTGAAATCGAGCACGACGCCGCGGCCGTCCTGCATGAGGTCGCCGAGGCGAGTGCCGTCTTCGAGACGGAAGTCGGGGGCGTTGCGGCCGACCAGCGGCTGCTCGCTGCCGAGGTCGTAGCGGACCGATGCTCCCGACACCTTCTCGAACACGTACGTCGTTCCGTCGCGGGTCCCGAGCAGATCGCGCAGCACGCCCTGGACCGCCTGGCCGTGCGGGTCCGGCCGCATGGCCGTGGTCTGGGCACGGGTCCAGTCGAGCGCCCAGGCGCCGATCGGATGACGCTCCCGGGTGTAGGTGTCGAGCAGCCCGTCGGGTGCGTGCCCGCGCACGGTCGCCGCGAGCTTCCAACCCAGGTTCACCGCGTCGCCGAGGCCGGTGTTGAGTCCTTGGCCGCCCAGGGGCGAGATGATGTGCGCGGCGTCGCCCGCGAGCAGGACGCGGCCCCGCCGGTAGGTCGTCGTCTGCTTCGCCCGGTCGGTGAAGCTCGAGACGAGCTGGACGTCGCGTAGCGTCACATCGGTGCCCGACACGCGGCGCAGCACCGTCTGGAGATGCTCGCGAGTCGGCTCCCGCGAACGGTCGAACGCGCCGCCGTCGCAGTCCATCATGCCGATGTGCCCTTCGGCAGGCATCCGGATGTACATCCCCGTCGGCGTCAGGTTGATCCCGGGGTTCAGCTTCTCGGGGTCGGCGAGGGTGGCGAGCATGACGTAGCCGGTGAACAGCGGCTCGGTGCCGACGAACTCGAAGCCCGCGAGCCCGCGTACTGCACTGCGTCCGCCGTCGCAGCCGACGAGCCAGCGCGCCGCGTACTCGTGTTCGCCGGCGTGCGCGGTCACGCTTTCTTCATCCTGTGTGATGGCGTCCACCGTGACGCCGCGCCTGATCTCCACGCCGAGCTTGGCCGCCCGCTCGGACAGCACGGTCTCGACCGCGTCCAGGTTCGTCATCACGCTCTCCGGTGCCGGGCTGGGCAACCGGAACGGGAGGGCGGTGAGATCGACCTTGGCCGGATCGAGCACCATGCCGCCGAAGTGGCCTACGCCGCGAGGAGGCGAGGGCTCATCCGCGTCCGGATCCACGCCGGGAACGTCGTGGATGCCCGAGATCGTCAGCAGCGGCTCCAGCAACCCGCGGCGACGGAACGCCTCGACCGAGGTGGCGAACAGGCCTCGCATCCCGAGCGGGTCCGTCCGCCACGGCGAGTGCGGCTCCGGTTCCCGTTCGAGCACCAGGACGGAGCTGTCCGCGAGGCCGAGCTCGCAGGCGAGGAAAAGACCGACCGGGCCCGCGCCCACGATCACTACGTCATGCATGCGAAATCCCCTTTCCGACGCCGGTTCCCGGCGTCACGGCAAGACTGCCGCCGGCCGCTCACAGGGGGCGCACACGACGCTGACACGGTGCGGCCCTGCTGTGAGGACCCGAGGACGCGTACGCGAAGATCGGAGAATGGACGGGGGTGCACGGTTTCGGGTCACGCTGCTCGGCGCCTTTCAGGTGTCTCGCGGTGACACCGTCCTGCCCGTTCCCGGGGCCCGGTTGCGGGATCTGGCGGTTCGGCTGGCGCTCGCCGGTGGCCGCGTGGTGGAGCAGGGCGTCCTGGTCGACGCGATCTGGGCCGAGGGCCTCCCGGCCGACCCCGCCCACGCTCTGCAGGCCCTCGTCTCGCGGCTGCGCCGGACTTTCGGCTCGGCGGACGACGTCGTGCAGGTCGCGGGCGGTTACCGGCTGGCCGTCGCCGCCGAGGTGGACGCACTGCGGTTCGAACAGCTCGCCGCGGACGGCCGTGATCGGCTGCGCGACCGCGACCCGGAGGCCGCGGCGGCCGTGCTCGGCGAGGCGGTGGCGCTGTGGGGCGGCCGTCCCGGCGCCGACCCCGCGGTCGTCGCCGCGGTGGCTCCCGCCGTCGCGACCCGGCTGGCCCACGTCTCGATCGAGGCCGTCGCCGACCTCGCCGACGCCGAACTGGCGCTGGGCCGGGCCGACACGGCCGCCACCCGGCTGACCGCGCTGCTCGCCGAGCACCCCGTCCATGAGCGCACCGCCGCGCTGCTCATGGACGCGCTCGCCGCCCAGGGCCGTCAGGCCGAGGCCCTCGCCGTGTACGAGCGAGTCCGCGAAACCCTGGCCGACCTCCTCGGCACCGACCCCGGCACGGCCCTGCGCGAACGCCATCTACGCCTGCTGCGCGCCGAGCAGCCCGCGCCCGCCGCCCAGACCAGGCCGAGCAACCTGCCCGCGCCGGTGACCAGTTTCATCGGGCGTGACGACGACCTCGACCGGATCGGCACGCTGCTCGCCGCCGGGCGGCTGGTCACCGTGCTCGGTCCCGGTGGCGCGGGCAAGACGCGTCTCGCCGTCGAGGCCGCCCGCCGTCATCGGCACGCGTACCGCGACGGCGCCTGGATGATCGACCTCGCCTCGGTCACCGAACCCGCCAAGGTCGGCGCCGCGCTCCTGACCGCGATCGGGCTGCGCGGCTCGGCGTTGTTCGAGGCTTCGGCGAGGCTCCGCGGTGAGCCGGTCGACGAGCTGGACATGCTGTCCGATCAGCTGGGCGGCGAGGAGGCCCTGCTCGTGATGGACAACTGCGAGCATCTGATCGACGCCGCGGCCCACCTGATCGCGGCGCTGCTGACGCGCTGCGCCGGGCTGCGCGTGCTGGCCACCAGCCGTGAGCCCCTCGCCATCGACGGCGAGGCATTGGTCCCGCTCGGCCCGCTCCCGCTGCCCGGCCCGGACGCGGACGTCGAGCAGGCCCGCCGCGCCGCGTCGGTGTGTCTGTTCACCGAGCGGGCGGCGGCCGTGCGGCCCGGCTTCGACGTCGACGAGCGCAACCTCGGCGAGGTGCTGCGTATCGTCCGCAGCCTCGACGGCCTGCCGCTCGCCCTCGAACTAGCCGCGGCCCGGTTACGCACGCTCTCGCTCGCCGACCTGGCCGCGGGGCTGTCCGACCGGTTCCGCCTGCTCGCCACGGGCAGCCGGACGGCCCTTCCCCGGCATCGCACGCTGCGGGCGGTCATCGCGTGGAGCTGGGACCTGCTCGACGCGGACGCGCGTACGGTCGCGGAGCGGATTTCGGTGCTGCCCGGCGGCGTCACCCCGGCCTCGGCCACTGCGGTCTGTGCCGGGACCACGGTGTCGCCCGGCGAGATTCCGGAGCTGCTCGCGGGGCTGGCCGACCGGTCGCTGCTGCAGCTCGCTCCGGACACCGGCCGCTACCGGATGCTGGAGACGATCCGCGAGTACGGTCTGGAAACCTTGGTGGACCAGGGCGCTCGTACCGAAGTACGAGACCTGGCCGCTCGCTACTTCGCCGAACTGGCCGCTCATCACGACCCGCTGCTGCGCGGCCCCGAACAGCTCGCCGCACTCCACGTGCTGAGTGCCGAGTACGACAACCTGCTCGGCGCCTTGCGGCACCGCTGCGACACGGGCGATTCCGCGGGCGCGCTCGGGCTCGCGGTGGACCTCGTCTGGTATTGGGAGATGCTCGGCAGGTACAACGACGCGGCCTACTGGCTCGGCGAGGCTGTCGCGGTGCCTGCCGAGCGGCCGGGCGTGGAGCGCGACATCGCCGAGGGGCTGGTGCTCCACACCCTCACCAGCCAGAGCACGCTGGCCAACGACCTGGCCAACCAGCGGCGCGAAGACCTGCGGGCGCTCACCGACCGGCTGCTGAGCCGTCCGGAGCTGCCGGGTTTCGGTGGCGTGCTGATCGCGGTCAGGCTGGCCAGCCTGGAGGAGACCGAGGTGTCGCGGTCGATCCTCCAGCGACTGATCGACGGGCCGCACGTGTGGCCGGCCGGGCTGGCCCGCATGTTCCGGGCCCGGTCCGAGGAGAACGCGGGCCGCCTCGAGCGGGTCCGCGACGACGTGGCCGCCGCACTGGACTGCTTCGCCAGGGCCGGCGACCGCTGGGGACTGGCCACCGCCCTGCCGCTGCACGCGCAGCTGCGGCAGTACGAAGGCGATCTCGACGGCGCGCTGGCCGACCTGACCGAGGCCAAACGGCTGGCCCGCGAGTTCGGGTCGCTCAGCCTCAGCGACGAGATCTTCGTCGACTTCCGCCTGGTCGACCTCCGCCTGCGGCTCGGCGAAACCGCACGGGCGACCGAGATGATCGCCGCGACCCGGGAGCGCGTGCGGTACTCGGCGTCGCCCGACATGGCGGTTCTGCTCGATACCCGGGAGGCGGAGCTGTGGGTGCGGATCGGTGACCTGGACCGGGCACGCGAGCTGGTCGAGGCTGCCGAGGCCGGACTGGCCGGGCAGTCCGCGTTCGACGGCGACCACGGGCAGGCGCTGGTCAGCATGGTGCGGGCCGCGCTCTGTCTCGAACTCGGCGACGCGCCGGGCGCCGAGGAGGCGCTGCGCCGGGCGCACGCGGCGGCCGTCGAGAGCAAGGACATGCCGGTCGTGGCGATGGTGGCGGTGACCGCGGCCGGACTGGCCGCGCAGTACGGGCTATACCACGATGTGGCCATCCTGCTTGGCGCGGCGGCTCGCCTCCGGGGCGCCCATGACCGCACCGAACCGCAGGTCCGCACGCTGAGCAGCCGGGGCAGGGCCGCGCTCGGGGACGAGCGCTTCGCCGAGGCGTACGAGACGGGATGGCGGCTGGACGTACCGGCGGCACTGACCCGGACCGATCCGGCGCGGCTGACCTAGGGCTCAGCTCCTCACGCGAGTTCGGCCGAGGCGACCGCCGGGAGCAGGCGGAGTTGGTCGAGCAGGGCGTCGACCTCCTCGGCGGCCACCAGGACCGCGCAGACCATGCTGCTCTCCGGGACGCCGTCCCGGATGTCCACGGACAGGTCGTGGACGAGGCAACCGTGCCGCGTCAGTGTGTCGACGAGGGCGGGGATTTCGGTGATACCGCCGACGAAGTAGGTGGCGATCCGGCGGCGCACCGGCATCGAGGCCCGCGGGGCCGGGACGGCGTACGACGAAGCAGTGGTGAAGGACATGGCTGACTCTCCGCGATTCGAGAACGGGGTGAACGCGGGCCAGGCCCCGGGAGAGTTCCGTAACGGCGGTCGCCGACGTCGCGCGCCGGCTCCCTGGTTCAGCCGGCGCGCCTGACTACGAGTCGCTGGGACGTCATACGGCGCTGCACGGCGACAGGCTAACACGACCCCGGGCAGCTGTCGTCGTCGGCTAGGACGGCAGCCCGCTTCCCTGGTGACCGCGCGAAGAGACGGACGGCCATGTCTCGGCAGCGGGGTCCCGACGGAACTCGCGGATTGTCGTCCACAGCACGGAAACGACCGCGACGGCCATGAGCGCGGCGAGGATCCGGAATTCCAGCGTGGGTGCGTAGAGGTTCGACATCTGGTCCGTCATGAAGCCGGGCGGGGGATGTCCGCCGGGAGTGGGAAGAACGGTGCCGTCCGGGGGAGGCCCGCCGATGAACACGCCCGGCCCGCCGCCGGGGCCCATCGGTCCCATCGCCGGGAACAGCACCTCGAGATAGGCGAACACCGAGGCCACCTGCACGAGAACGGGTACGTACCAGAGGCGGCGCGGCAGGTGGAACGCGGCGATCACGGTGAGTACCTCGGCCAGATAGAAGTAGCGCTCGTGCATCGACGGCAGCAGAAACGGCACCAGAAGAGCCGAAGTCGCTCCCATGAGCACGATCTTCGTCGTCGTCAGCCGGACCCGGCTGAGCAGCACACCGAGACACAGTCCGAGAACCACCAGCCCGGTGACGGCGACGCCGATGGGCCGGATCACCGCCGCGTCGGCGCCCGCCGGGAAGAACTGGTAGATCGACGGCGCGCGCAGGGACAACTCGGGGTACGAACTCGTCTGCTGCGCGTACACCGACAACAGTTGTCCTATCGGTGCTCCGGCCAGCAGCGCCGGGATGTCGAGCAGCAGGACGACCCCGGGCACGACGGGGAGTACCCGCCACGGCAGCCATTTTTTCAGGAGCAGCACCAGAAGCAGCGGGAACAGGAAGACCGCTTGCAACTTGAAAGCCAGTGACAGACCGAAGAAGACGGCGCTGAGCCACGGCCGCTTGCGCAGGGCGAAGTACACGCCGCCGAGGGCGAACGCGGCGTAGATCGCGTCGGCCTGTCCCCACATCCCGCTGTTGGCCGCCACGGTGGGGAGGAACAGGACGATCAACGCGGCCAGCGGCGGTGACCAGTGACCGGGGTGGCGCAGTGCGACGATGCGGTAGGTGAAGTACGCCAGCACCAGGTCGAAGAACACCGAGATGATCTTGATCCCGGCGAGTGCGGGTATCGGCGGATAGGTCAGGATCGTGATCAGGTACAAATAGGGGACGTTGTAGTCCGAAAAGCGGTACTTGAGCGCGCCGAATCCGCCGTGCGTGGAAATGAACTCGTACCAGTTCTTGAAGAACACCTTGTAGTCGAAGGACTCGTGGTCGAACAGGGCGACCCTGGCCGCGATCGCGAGCACGACCGCCGCGGCCACCAGTCCTGTCCGGCGGAACGTTCGCTTCCGATTCTCGTCGAGGGCGACGACTTCCGATTCTGCTGACACCCCGGCGACCGTAGAGCGTCATTGTGTGTGTTACCTGGAAACGGTGTGTGTGAATGGTGAGAGCCGGTGCGTGCACACGGCCCTTCAATCCACAAAGGACAGATGGCGCGGTCGGCCGTGACGTCAGCGGGTGGGCGTGGATCCGTTGGGCTGCAAGGGACCCGGACCCGGCGACCACCAGCCCCACACGGTCTTCTCGCCGCGCTGGACGTGGGGCGCCGCACCCTTCGTGTAAGGCTCGACGTGCATCAGCTGACCCCATGACTGTTCCGGGGCGCCCCGCAGGTAGCTCGGCACCTCGGGCTGGTCGGCGACCTCCTCGAGCCAGCCGAGCGAACCGCCGTGGACGTTGCTCGCCCAGCCCGCCTCCGACGCGAGCGAGCCTGCGGTGATCCGGTACGCGGGCACCTCGGAGATCCCGTCGTGCGACACCACGGGGTTCATGCGCGGGTACACGAACGCGGCGGGCCAGTCCATGTACACCGGCGCGTTGCCGACGCGCTGCGTCAGCGTGGTGAAGGTCGGGACGCGGGGTGCCGTCACCGCCACCCAGCCGTCCGAGGTCACGTCATCGTCCTTCGCGACCACGCGGACCAGAGTGGCGTTCTTCGGCAGGTCGCCCATCTCGACCCGCTCGTCGGCCCATTTGCCGGTGACCGACTTGTCGGTGCCCGACTCCGTGCCCACGCCAGGGGCGAGCACCTGATGGGACTTGACGACCTTGACGCCCTGGGGCGTGTGTGTCCCGAACTCGAGCCAGACGCCCTCCGCCTTGCCGGACTTGGCCGCCACCGCGATCGCGAGCTGCGAGTTCGCCCGGTTGTCCGGCAGCTGGTACCAGTCGGTGCGCAGGCGGCCGGTCCGCTCGTCCGAGCCGTAGCTGCTCCACATCGGCACGGAGCTCGTGGTGAACCCGTGCGGCGGGCTGTCGAGCGGGTCGTCGCCGGACTTCGTGGTGGTGTGGAACCCGGCCGAGGTGGTGCCGTTGTCCTGGTCGGCGGGCGGCAGCGCAGGGTTGGCCTGCCGCTGCTCGACCGGCGCTGTCCGTGCCGTTACGGGCTTGAGCAGGCTGGAGACCGGATCCTTCTCGACCATCACGTGATCGGACAGGTTGCCGCTGCTGGTGAACAGGTGCTGCACGTTCGCCGCGCCGAGGCTGTAGCTGTTCCACTGCTTCTGGATCGCCTTGCCCATGCTGGCGAATTCGAACATCACGACCACGCCGCAGACCACGACGAGCGAGACCGAACCGAGCTTGAGTGCGCGTAGCCGCCGTTCCTGCGTAGGGGGCGGCAGCAGCCCCGGCCGCTGCATCTTCACGTTCTCCACGAACGCGATCACCGCCGCGACGGCCGCCGCGAGCAGCAGCAGGGTCGACAGGTGGTAGCCGTGGAAGGACGGCGCCTTGTCGAACCACGGCACGCCGATTCCTGAGACGAACCAGTACGCGTTCGGCCCTGTCGCCGCGAGCGCGGCCACCACCAGCAGTCCGGCCGCGAACGCGGCCCGGTTGCGTTTCGACCGCAGCACCACCGAACTCGTGGCGAGCGCGGTGAGCGCGGCCATCGCCGAACCGACCGCCGCGAACGCGCCGAAGTGATGCGTCCACTTGGTCGGGGTCAGCGCCAGCAGCAGGAAGAACAACGCCGTCGTGCCGATCAGCCGCCGGGCGGGGCCGAGCGCGGCCCCCTGGATCCGGCCGCGGCGCAGCAGCACGACCAGGCAGGTCCCGGTGCACAGCATCAGCAGCAGTACCGGGAACCGCCGGATCATCGACCCGTCGGCGTTGTCGGCGAACAGCAGCTGGTACCGCGAAAGCTCGTTGTACCAAGGCTCGCTGGGGCCGACGTTGCCGCGCAGCCGGGTCGCCTCCAGCACCGTGGCGAACGTCTGGTCGGCGAACACGACCACGAGCACGATGAACCCGGCCGCCGCGACCGGTGCGAGGACCGGGGCCCAGCCCGCTTCCCGTGCCCTGGCACGCAACATCTGGAACAGCGGGCGCGCGGCGACCAGGAAAGGCGCGACGGCGATCAGCGCGGTCGGTGTCGCGGCGAGCGCGAACGCGGCGGCCAGCAACCCGAGACACAGCGGGAGCAGCCGCCGTGTGACGAGGGTCCGCTCGACCGCGCACAGCGCGAGCAGCGAGCCCAGCGCGGCCCACGGTTCGGGGCGCACGCCGTTGTTGAACGGCAGCCACCAGACGAGGAACACCATCGCCGCGGCCCAGCTCGCCGCCGGGCTCTGGCGGACCTGGTTGCCCAGCCGCGGCATGACCTCGCGGCTGATCAGCAGCCAGCAGATGACGGCGATGACGAACGACGGCAGCCGGATCCACGGCGGCACCGTGGAGACCGTCGCCATCAGCTCGTAGATGTGGTCGTTCCAGCCGAACGGCGCTTCGGCTACCCCGAACCATCGGTGGTAGTTGGTCAGGTAGCCGACCTGCCCGGCCACTCTGGCCATGGTCAGGATGTAGCCGTCGTCGGAGGTCACCGGCCCGATGAACACCCAGGCGCCGAGCACCCCGAACACCGTGAAGTCGCGTTTGGTGAGCTTCCACCAGCCGACCGGTGCCCAGCGGGGTGCCCGCCGGGCACCGCCGCGGTCGAGCCGGTTCACCGCGAACAGGGAGCCGATCAGCGCCAGCACACCGGCCACGCCGACGCCGGCCTTCAGCCCCGTCGGCGAGGACTGGTAGCGCGTGTCCGGGGTGATCGACACGTGCAGCCCGGTGATCGGATCGGTGGCCGACGTTATGTCGGTGTAAATTCCCACCACGCGCGGGCGTACGTCGCCGCCCGAGTCGTAGACGGGGGTGCCGGCGACGGTCAGCGTGGTGTGCGTGGCCGAGGCGGAGAACCGGACATCACAGCCGGTCGCGGGCAGCGGCTGGTTGGCGACCTGCTGGCCGCGGTTGAACGCGGTGAGCACTCCGTGTTCGACCCGCAGGAACACCCCGGCGCCGTCCCCGGTGCGCGCGCCGGGCACCGTGGAGAACAGGTACCCGCCACCCGGCATGCGCGCGTCGACCGACTGGACCGTCGCACACGGCAGGTCGACCCGCATGTCCTGCGCCCAGTAGCCGGTGAGTGGGGCGTTCACCGGACGGGTGTCGCCGGCGACCGGCCAGGTGATCTCGGCGGTGTCCTGCACCACGGGCAGGAAGGGGGAGGCGATCGCGCAGGCGGCGGAGAACAACCCGAGCACGATGGCCAGCCACCGCCACGGCACGGCACGGGTCCTGGGCTGGTTTTCGGTGTCCGGGCAGGGTTTTCCCGGATCGGTCACCTCTTCCGAGGCGATCGTGGGTGTCCCGTCGGCCGTGCGCATCGGGCGGACGCTATCACGGTGCCCGGACGCTGCCGGGGGACACCTTCGAAGTCACTCGACCGGGTCGCGTTTTTTCGTTCCGTGGTGCGGGTTTCGGCCCCGGACACGCGCATCGCGTAGTAGCCGCACCAGGATTTCGGTCGCGTGCTACGCGTGAAGCCCGCTTCGCCGGTTAACTCCGCGCGAACATTCTGTTGCCGTGCCATGAGTTTCGTGAACAGTCCGTTGTGGATGTTTGAAATCCGGCACTTCTGGGTAAGGGCGCCGGGCTGCCCGCGAGGCCAGGGCGTTCGCGGGCAGCCCCGGATTTCAGCGCAGCGGTTCGAGGGCCTTCGTCAGCGGCTCCAGCACGGCCGGGGTGTGCGGCGGCGGAAGGTAGATGATCGCCAGGTCGACTCCGGCCTCGCCGAGCGCTTCCGCCTGGGCGGCCACCTTGACGTAGTCCAGGTCCGGCTCGAGGCGCACGTGCGAGGAGAGGGTGATTTCGCCCGGGTCGCGGCCGATGTCCGCGCAGTGGCGGTACAGCACGTCGCGCTTGTGCGCGAACTCCTCGGGCGTGCCGCCGACGAAGTTCCAGTGCTGGGCGTACTTCGCGGTGGTGCGCAGGGTGCGCTTCTCGCCGCTGCCGCCGATGCAGAAGGGCGGGTGCGGCCGCTGCACCCCCTTGGGCTCGCAGCGGGCGTCGGTGAGCTGGTAGTGCTCACCCTGGAACGTGGTGGTCTCCTGGGTCAGCAGGCCGAGCAGGACCGCGCAGGCCTCCTCGAACCGGTCGCTGCGTTCCTTGACGGTGCCCAGTTCCATGCCGTACGCACCGGATTCCTCCTCGTTCCAGCCGGCACCGATGCCGATCTCG
Source organism: Amycolatopsis sp. NPDC059027 (assembly GCF_042739735.1). Taxonomy (NCBI): domain Bacteria; kingdom Bacillati; phylum Actinomycetota; class Actinomycetes; order Pseudonocardiales; family Pseudonocardiaceae; genus Amycolatopsis; species Amycolatopsis sp. NPDC059027. The sequence goes on from NZ_JBHYIK010000082.1 coordinate 11,708, forward strand.
AGGCGGCCGCCGGAGACGACGTCGAGCGTGGCGGCCATGTTCGCGAGCAGTGCCGGGTGCCGATAGTGGATCCCGCTGACCAGCGTGCCCAGCCGCAACCGCTTCGTGGCCTGGGCCAGCGCGGTGAGGGTGACCCAGCCTTCCAGGCACGGACCGGTCGGATCGGAGAAGATCGGATAGAAGTGGTCGAAGGTCCACCCCGACTCGAACAGTTCGATCTCGTCGGCGGCCTGCCAGACCGCGAGCATGTCCGCCCAGGCGGTGTTCTGGGGCGAGGTCTTGATGGCGAATCGCATGATTTCGATCGTAAACCTGGAGTTTCTCCAGATCGGTCGCCTCGATGACGCGGGACCCGGCCTGCCCTGCGGACGAGGCAGGCCGGGCCGCGGTTCAGGCTTGCGCGCCCGCTGTGCCGGCGGTCGGCGCGGGCGGCCGGTTTCGCAGGCGGCGCAAAGCGTTTCCGACGGCCCACGGGCCCGGTCCGAGCGCCGCGATGGCCAGGAACGCCCACGCGTAGAGGGCGGACGGTTCACCGCTGTTCTGAATGGGCAGGAGAGCTTTCGCCTGGTGCACGGTGAAATAGGCGTAGGCCATCGACCCGGCGCACACCAGGGCCGAAACCCGGGTGCACAGCCCGAGCGCCACCAACGTTCCGCCGACAAGCTGGATGACGGCCGCCCACCAGCCCGGCCACGCACCCGCCGGCACCGTGCCGCCGTGCGTGCCCATCGCGCCACCGAGCACCCCGAACAGGGACGCGGCTCCGTGGCAGGCGAACAGAAATCCCACCACGACCCGGAAAACCGACTGCACGCTGGGCGCGAATCGCGTACTGAGCTCACTCCTCATGCGGTCCAAAGGTTAACTCTCCTCTCGGCCGGCTCCTCGAACGATCGCGGAACCATAAGCTAAGGAGAGCCTTACCTAACAAACGTTGTGGTGAGGGTCACTCGTGTCGGGACAAGTTTCCGATAAAGGGACGAAAAACCGGGCGAAGGCAGGTAAACGTTCTGTTAAGTGGGTTAACTCGGAGACGACGGGGTCTAGGTTCAATGCCAGGAACCCGGTGGGCGGCTTGGGTTGGTGAGACCGGCAAAGGATCGTAGATCGGACAAGCCGACCAACGGTGCGTCCTTAATGGACGGTTCCGGGGTCTCGGGTGCCACCGCGCGAGTTCCTGGCATCGGGGTTCAGGATTCGGGGCGCTCCTCGGCGAGATCTTCGGCCTGTAGCAACGGATTCCCGGCGGTTTCCCGCAGGGAGAAGGCGGCGATCAGCCCGATCACGGCGGCGGCCATGAGGTACGGGCCGGGGACGAGGGTGCTGCCGGTGGCGGAGATCAGCACGGTCATCAGGTACGGCACGGTTCCGGCGAAGAGGGCGGCGGTGACGTTGTAGGCGATGGACAGGCCGCCCTGGCGGGTGCGGGTCGGGAAGATCTCGGCGGACCACACCGCGTACGTGCCGAGGATCGCGGAGAGCACGATGCCGAGTGCGAGCCCGCCGATCCACGTTCCGGTGAGGCCGGTCCGCATCAGCAGATAGGCCGGGGTCGCGAGGACGAACAACGCGATGCCCGCGCCGAGCAGGACCGGCCGCCTGCCGACGCGGTCGGACAGGCGGCCGAACGCCGGGACGAGGACCAGCCCGACGAGCGAGATGACCGTGGACAGCAGCGCGGCGTTGCCGGAGGAGTGGCCGAGGTAGTCGGTCTCGTAGGTGACCAGATAGGTGAGCACGGCGTAGAACGGGACGTGCATCATCGTCATCAGCCCGGCGGCCTGGAGCAGCTGTTTCTTGTTGTTGCGGAACAGTTCCCGCACCGGGCTGCGCGGCACGTTGTCGGTCGCTTCGAGCGTGCGGTACTCTGGCGTGTCCTCGATCTTGTTGCGGATGACGAAGCCGATGATGCCGAGCGGGGCGGCGATGAGGAACGGGACACGCCAGCCCCACGAGGCGAGCTGCGCGTCCGAGAGACCGACCGACAGCAGGAGGAACACGAACGACCCGGCGAGGAACCCGAGCAGGGAACCGACTTCGAGCCAGCTGACACCGAACCCGCGACGGCGGCGCGGCGCGTACTCGGCGAGGAAGCTCGCGGCGCTGCCGAACTCGCCGCCCGCGGCGAAGCCCTGCAGCAGCCGGAGGAAGACCAGCAGCAGCGGTGCCGCGATCCCGATCGTCGAGTAGCCGGGGAGCAGGCCGATGACGAGGGTGGCGCCGGTCATCGCGAAGATGACGATCGACAGGGTGCGCTTGCGGCCGATCCGGTCGCCGAGTGGTCCGAACACCAGTGCGCCGAGGGGCCGGATCCCGAACGACACCGCGAAGACCCCGAACACGGCGAGGAGGCCGGCGGTGGCGTCGCCCGCGGGGAAGAAGACCGAGGCGATGGTGCTCGCGAGGTAGGCGTAGGCGGCCCAGTCGAACCAGTGCACGAAGACGCCGACCGCGCCCGCGGCCACACTCCGGCGCAGCGTCGCGGGGTCGGCGATCGTTTCGGTGAGTTCCCTGGCGGGAACGGCTTCCCGTGCGGTCATCGGTGGCCTCCTTGGACCGGATCTGGTGAAGACGCTAGGGGACGGTCAGGCGAGTGGTCCGCCGGTGAGCGCCTGGGGCGTGGTCAGCGCGCCGAGCTGCTCGTCGGTCAGCAGCCGTCGCTCCCGCACCAGGTCCAGCGCGGGACGGCCGGTGCGGTGCGCCTCCAGCGCGACGGTCGACGCGGCCTCGTAGCCGAGCGCGGGACTCAGCGCGGTCACCAGGCCGGTGGAGCCGGCGACGATGCCCGCCAGGTGCTCGCGGCGGGCGGTGATCCCGCGGACGCAGTGCTCGGTGAGCACCCCGATCCCGGCGGTGAGGTGGTCGAGGCCCGCGGTGAGGGCACGGGCGATGATCGGCTCGAAGGCGTTGAGCTGCAGTTGCCCGCCTTCCGCGGCGAGGGTGATCGTGACGTCGTTGCCGATGATCTCGAAGGCGATCTGGTTGACGACCTCGGGGATGACGGGGTTGACCTTGCCGGGCATGATCGAGGACCCCGCCTGCCGCGCGGGCAGGGTGATCTCGCCGAGCCCGGCCTGCGGGCCCGACGAGAGCAGCCGCAGATCGTTGCAGATCTTCGAGAGCTTGACCGCGACCCGCTTGAGCACACCGGAAAGCTGGACGAACACGCCGACGTCCTGGGTGGCCTCGATGAGGTCGGGGGCGGAGACGAGTGTCGGGATGCCGGTCAGCCCGCGCAGCCGCGCCACGGCCAGCTCGCGGTAACCGGGGCGGGCGTTGAGGCCGGTGCCGATCGCCGTGCCGCCGAGGTTGAGCTCGTGCAGCAGCAGTCGGGCCTCGGCGAGGCGCTGCTCGTCCTCGCCGAGGGTGGCGGCGAACGCGCCGAACTCCTGGCCGAGGGTCATCGGGACGGCGTCCTGCAGCTGGGTGCGACCCATCTTGAGGATGTCGCCGAACTCGGACGCCTTGGCGGAAAACGCTTTCCGGAGTCCGGCGAGCGCGGCCAGCAGCTCGGCGAGGTGGCTGTCGAGCGCGAGCTTGACCGCGGTGGGGTAGACGTCGTTGGTGCTCTGGCCGAGGTTGACGTCATCGAGCGGGTGGAGCGCGGCGTGGTCTCCGCGCTCGTGGCCGAGCAGCTCCAGGGCGCGGTTGGCGATGACCTCGTTGGCGTTCATGTTCGTCGAGGTGCCGGCGCCGCCCTGGATGAGGTCGACGACGAACTGGTCGTGCAGCAGGCCGTTCCTGATTTCGGTGCAGGCCTTCGCGATGGCGTCGGCTTTGCCGCGGTCGAGAGCACCGACGTCCGCGTTGGCGATGGCCGCGGCCTGTTTGACCGTCGCCAGTGCCACGACCAGGTGCGGCCGGTCGGCGAGGATTTCCCGCGTGATTGGGAAGTTGATGAGCGCGCGGGCGGTGTGGGCGCCGTAGTAGGCGTCCGCGGGCACGCCGATTTCGCCGAGCATGTCGTGCTCGGTCCGCGTCGGGGTGTGGGACATCGTTGTCCTTCCCGGAAGAAGTGGTTACAGGACGGGACGTGCGGGAGCGGGTCAGGGCGTCACGGCCCGGTCCACTCCGGTCCACGCCAGTGCGATCGCGCCGTCGAGCAGGGCTCGCTGCGCGGTGCCGCCGACGCAGTGGGCGGCGAACTCGCGCTGGTGGTTGATCGCGGGCAGGGACCCGATGCCGATGTAGGGGTGGATGGCGGGCACGACCTGCGAGACGTTGCCCATGTCGGTGGAGGCGCGGTTCATGCGGGACGCGGTGCCGTCCGGGGCGAACTCGCGGCCGAGTTCGAGCGCGTTGCCGCGGTAGGCCGCCAACGCCGCCTCGTCCGCGCGGAATTCGGCGTACGGCTTGCTTTCCGGCTCCACGGCCAGCTCGCAGCCGGTGGCCACCGCGCCCGCCTCGAAGGCGCGCAGTACGCGGGGCTCCACTTCGGACAGTTCCGCGAGTGTCTCGGCCCGGACGTACCAGCGGCCCTCGGTGTGCTCGGGGATCGCGTTCGGCGCGTCACCGGCGTGTGTCACGACGCCGTGCACGCGTGCCGACGCCGGGAGCTGCTGGCGGAGCAGGCCGATCGCGACCTGGGCGACGGTGAACGCGTCGGCGGCGTTGATTCCGGCCTCGGGGTAGGCGGCGGCGTGCGCGGACTTGCCGGTGTAGGAGATCTTCGAGTGGCTGACGGCGAACGGCCGGGCCTCGGCGACGTCGACCGGCGCCGGGTGCACCATCATCGCGAGGTCCACGCCGGCGAACGCGCCGCGGTCGAGCAGCTCGATCTTCCCGCCGCCGCCCTCCTCGGCCGGGGTTCCGTAGACCTCGACGGTCAGCCCGGCGTCGTCGGCCACCGCGGCCAGTCCCAGTGCGGCGCCGACCGAACTGGCCGCGATCAGGTTGTGCCCGCAGGCGTGGCCGAGGCCGGGCAGCGCGTCGTACTCGGCGCACAGCGCGATCCGCGTCGGGCCATGGCCGAAGCTCGCGTGGAACGCCGTGTCGAGGCCGAGATACTTCGCCGTGACGGCGAACCCGGCGCGGTCGAGCAGCTCCGGCACCGCCGCGGCGGCGCGGTGTTCCTCCCACGCCGTCTCGGGGTCGGCGTGCAGCCGTTCCGACAGGCGGATCAGCGCGTCGGCGTGCCGGTCGATCTCGGCGCGGGTGGCGTTCTTGAGCGTCGACAGTGTTGTCAGTGTTGTCATCGGTCGTCTCCCGGCACGCCGTAGGAGGGCGCGGTGGCGGGGTCGAGGCCGCGGGTGACGTAGTCGTCGCGCTGGGGGAGCCACACGTCGAGCAGCTCGGCGAGCCGGTCGATGGGGTCGTCCGCCCAGTCCACCCGGAGATCCGTGACCCGCCAGTCCACATCGGACACCACGACGACACCGGCGGAACGGACGGGGCCCTCTTCGCCGCCGGCGGTGAGACCGGCCCGCAGCGCGGTCACGAGCCTCTGCTCCAGTTCGCCGGTGGCGGCGGTGAACGCGTCCACAATGGACTGCGGGATGTGCTTGCCCGCCAGCATGTTGCCCGCCGCCACGACGCCGTCGGCGGCCGCCAAGGCGTGGGTGCCCAAAGTCCGGGATCCGCTGTAGGCGAAGCCGGGGCCGGTGCGGCCGAGCACGGTGAGCTGCCGGTACTCGATGTCGTCCGCGGTGGTGACGTCGGCGAGGGCGCGCTCGGGATCGCCGTGGCAGGCGAGCCGGTCCAGCAGCCGGACGCCGAGCCGCGGGTCCGTGATGTTCTGCGAGGCCGCCGCGCCGACGCCGGGACGCAGGTGTGCGACGCGGGCGACGACGGCGGGGCTCGACGAACTGGCCGCGACACCGAACCGCACGGTGTCCCCGGAGATGTCGCGGGCCACGATCGAAAAGGTCACTTCTCCTCCTCCGGGATCACGGCGATGGCGTCGATCTCGCACAGCCACTCCGGCCGTGCGAGGGCGGACACCACGACGCCGGTCGAGATCGGGTGCACGCCCTTGGTCCACCGCCCGACGACGCGGTACACGGCCTCGCGGTAGCGCGGGTCGATCAGGTAGATGGTGAGCTTGACCAGGTGCTCCATCCGGCTGCCCGCCTCGTCCAGCAGCATGGCGATGTTGGCCATGGCCTGCTCGGCCTGTGCGGCGGCGTCGCCGATCCCGACGGACTCGCTGGTGTCGAGATCCTGCCCGATCTGGCCGCGCACGTAGACCGTGCCGTTGGCGACGACGGCCTGGCAGAGGTCGTTGTCGAGGCTCTGCTCGGGGTAGGTGTCGCGGGTGTTGAACGGGCGGATGCGACGGTGGACAGTCACTGCGTGGCCTTCCCTGGGGCGGTGGTCGGACGTCGCCTCAGCCTGAACTCGGCACCTGCGTTCTGTCCAGTAGATCTTTCAGTACCAATGAATCGGAATTTCCGATGCAATCCTGCATCGGCTGAACAGATCTTGTGTGCCGGAAACATCTGTTGGACACGGGAAGTGGGGGCGGTCAGGATCCGGTGAGACGTACGAAAGCGTGGAGACGCACCGGGACGGGTTCACCCCGCCGGTCCGGAGTGGAGGTCTGGGATGTCGAGCCAAGAGGTGGAGGTTCTCGTCGTGGGCGGGGGCCAGGCCGGTCTGGCGATGAGCGAGCACCTGAGTGACAGCGGCGTGCCGCATCTGGTCGTGGAACGGCACCGGATCGCGGAGCGCTGGCGTTCGGAGCGGTGGGACTCGCTGGTCGCGAACGGTCCGGCCTGGCACGACCGCTTCCCCGGCATGGAGTTCGCCGGGCTGGCACCTGACGCCTTCGCTTCGAAGGATCAGGTGGCGGACTATTTCGAGGCGTACGCGGAGAAGATCGCCGCACCGGTCCGCCCCGGGGTCGAGGTGACGTCCGTCCGGCGGCACGAGGGGCGGCCCGGTTTTCGCGTGGAGACCTCGGACGGGACGATCGACGCCCGCTTCGTCGTCGCGGCGACCGGACCGTTCCAGCGGCCGGTGATTCCGCCGATCGTGCCGGACGGCGCCGACCTCCTGCAGCTCCACTCCAGCGGCTACCGGAACCCGGAGCAGCTGCCCGAGGGAGCGGTGCTGGTGGTCGGCGCGGGTTCGTCCGGGGTGCAGATCGCCGAGGAACTCCGCCGGTCGGGGCGGCAGGTGTACCTCTCCGTCGGCCCGCACGACCGGCCGCCGCGCCGGTATCGCGACCGCGACTTCTGCTGGTGGCTCGGCGTCCTCGGCAAATGGGACGCCGAAACCCCGCCGTCGGGCGCGGAGCACGTCACCATCGCCGTCAGCGGCGCCCGCGGCGGGCACACCGTGGACTTCCGGGCGCTGGCCGGGCTCGGCATCGATCTGGTTGGCCTGACCCGTTCGTACGACAACGGCGTCCTGCGGTTCGCGCCGGACCTCGGGGCGAACATCGCCAGGGGAGACGCGAACTATCTCGCGCTGCTCGACGAGGCCGACGCCTACGTCGCGCGCAACGGACTGGACTTCCCGGAAGAACCGGCCGCGCGCGAGCTGGGGCCGGACCCCGCGTGCGTGACCGACCCGATCCTCGAACTCGATCTCGCCGCCGCCGGGGTCCGCTCGATCGTCTGGGCGACCGGGTTCGCCACGGACTACGGCTGGTTGCGCGTCGACGCGTTCGACGAGAACGGCAAGCCACGACACCGTCGCGGCGTGTCGTCGGAACCGGGCGTGTACTTCCTGGGATTGCCCTGGCTGGCGCGTCGCGGCTCGAGCTTCATCTGGGGTGTGTGGCACGACGCCAAGTTCGTCGCCGACCACATCGCGACGCAGCGCGGGTATCTGAGCCAGGCCTGACTTCAGTTCGCGTAGCGGGTGCGGCACAGCTCCCGGAACTCCTGCGCCCGCCGGGTGAGGCGGACTCCGCGCATCGAGGCGACGACGATGTCCAGCGCCGGGACGTCGTCGGTCAGCGTGAGCGGTACGGCTCGCGCGCCCGAGTAGGTCGTTTCGGCGGGCGGGCGCTGATTGAGGAGCGCGAAGCCGTGGCCGTAGGCGACGAGCGCGCGCACGGTCTCGTAGCCGGTGGTGCGGTGGCGGACCCGCGGCTCCACCCCCGCGTCGCTGAGGACCGACTGCAGATACTCGCGGCTGTGCGGCAGATCGAGCAGCACCATGGGCTCGTCGGCCAGGTCCTGGAGCGACACCTTGCGGCTCTTCCGCCGCGCGAGCCGGTGATCCTCGGCGACGAGGGCGTACGGGGGCGCCGTGCCCACGACCTCGCGGTCGATGTCGTCGCCAAGGTCGTAGCCGTACAGCAGGGCGAGCTCGGTCTCGCCCGAGCGCAGAGCCGAGGTGAGGGCGTTGTGTTCGCCTTCGCGCAGCGACACGTGGACCCGGGGGTGCCGGGCCTCGAACTCGGCCAGCAGGCCGGGCAGCCGGAACGGTGCGAGCGTGGCGAAGCAGCCGACGGTCAGCGTCCCGACCAGCTCGGTGCCGGACTGCCGGGCGGTCTCGACCAGCTCGGCGCCGTGCGCGAGGAAGTCCAGCACCCGCTTGTAGAACGCCTCGCCCGCCGTGGTCAGGCTGAGCCCGCGGGCGTGGTGGCGCAGCAGGAACTGCACGCCCATTTCCTTCTCCAGCTGCGCGATCGCGGTCGACACGGCCGACTGCGACACCATGAGCTCCTTCGAGGCGGCGGTCATGCTCAGATGCCGGGCCGCCGCCTCGAAGTAACGCAGCTGCACGAGGGTGAAGGAAGGCTCGCTCATGGAGACATCCTGCCTCGCGTGCGCTCGCCTCGCCGGGACGGCTAGCGGATGCGCAGCTTCCGCATGAACTTCAGCCCCGAGAGCATGCCCTCGACGTACTTTTCGTAGCTCTGGCCGGGCCGGGGGCTCATGACCTGTTTCTTGAGCACCGCCATGTTCTGCACGTCGGTGTACTTGAGCAGGCCCTGGTCGCCGTGGCGGGCGCCGACGCCGGAACTCTTGACCCCGCCCGACGGCGTCCCCTTCGCGGCGTACGCGGTGGCGAGAATGTCGTTGATGTTGACGTTGCCGGTTTCGAGCCGCGCGGCCACGGCGCGCGCAGCGCCGATGTCCCTGCCCCAGACCGAGGCGTTGAGGCCGTAGTCGGTATCGTTGGCGAGCGCGACGGCTTCGTCGACCGTACGGTATTTGTGCAGCGCGACAACGGGTCCGAAGGTTTCGGTGACGCCGCAGAGCATGTCCTTCGTGACGCCTTCGAGGATCGTCGGCTCGAAGAACGCCGGACCGAGGTCGGGACGGGGCTTGCCGCCACAGAGGACGGTCGCGCCCTTGGCCACCGCGTCGTCCACATGCGACTGGACGCGGCGCATGTGGTCGACGGAGACCAGCGAGCCCATCTCGGGGCCGAAGTCGTAGGCGGCGCGGACGTCGAGCGCTTCGGCCTTGGCCACGAACGCCTTCTTGAACTCGTCGTAGCGGGACTCCGGGAGGTAGATCCGCTCGATGTGCATGCAGATCTGGCCGGTGTTGCCGAACGCGCCGAAGACCGCGCCCTGGGCGGCCTGGCCGATGTCGGCGTCGGGGAGCACGATCATCGGGTTCTTGCCGCCGAGTTCGAGGCAGCAGCCGATGAGATTCCGGCCCGCCCGCTCGCCGATCACCTTGCCGGTGGCGGTGGAGCCGGTGAACATCACGTAGTCGGCGTTGTCGATGAGCGTCGGACCGACGTCGGGGCCCTCACCGCACACCACCTGGAACAGGCCCTTCGGCAGCCCGGCCTCTTCGAGCAGCTGGATGCCGTACAGCGGCGAAAGCGCTGTCTTGTTGTCCGGTTTCAACACGACCGCGTTGCCTGCCATCAAAGCCGGGATGGCGTCGGAAATGCCGGTGGCGAACGGGAAGTTCCACGGCGCGATGATGCCGGCCACGCCCTTGGGCAGCCGGATCTCGGTGGACGTCGTCAGCAGCGGTACCGGCCCGCCGCGCCGGACCGGTGCCAGCAGTTTCGGGGCCCGCCGGAGGTAGTGGCTCATCACCATCGGCGGATCGCAGGACTCCTCGATCGCCATTCGCCGGTTCTTGCCGCTTTCGACCTGGATGAGGTCGGCGACGATCCGCGCGTTGCCGACGAAGAGCGCATGCGCTCGATCGAACACGGCCAGCCGCTGTTTGAGCGGGGTGGCGGCCCATTTCCGCTGGGCCTCGCGCGCGGCCGCGAACGCCTGCTCGATGTCGGCGGGCGCCGACTGCGGCAGCTCGACGAGCGTCTCGCCGGTGTAGACCTCGGTGAGTTTCCAGGGCGGCCCGGACGAACCCGGGACCCTGGCGACGAGCTGCCGCAGGAAGGCGTCGGTCACCGACGCCGGCCGGGTGAGCCCGAGCGGGGTGAGGGTCATGATCCGCTCACTTTCCGGCGAGGACGAGCTGCGCGCCCATCTCGCCGATCATGATGGCGGGCGCGTTGGTGTTGCCGCCGGTGATCGACGGCATGATCGAGGCGTCGCAGACCCGCAGCCCGTCGACACCGCGCACCTTGAGGTCGGGGCCGACGACGGCGAGCTCGTCGACGCCCATCCGGCAGGTGCCGACGCCGTGGTAGACCGACGTCGCGCGGTTCAGGATCGCGTCGCGCAGTGCCTGGCCGCGCAGCTGCGTGCCCGGGTGGAGCTCCTCCTTGATCGCGCCCTTGAACGCCTTCGACGCGAAGATCTCCCGCACCATTTCCGAGCCCTCGGCGAGGACGTCGAGATCGGCAGGGTCGGCGAGGTACTGGAAGTCGATGAGCGGGGACGCCGTGGGATCGGCCGAGGCGAGCCGCAGCGTGCCCCGGCTCTTCGGGTAGATCAGCGTCGTCAGCACGGTGAGCGCGGGCCGCTTGTCGACGGCGTGCCGGATCGGCGCGTCCTGGTTGGGCGACACGTACGCCCACGGCAGCAGGTGCAGCTGCAGGTTCGGGACCGTCTCGGCCTGGGAAGTCTTGAGGAACGCCAGCGCCTCGAAGACCGAGTTCGCCAGGAAGGTGCTGCCGGGCCGGAGCAGCTCACGGGCCAGGCCGCGCGCGAAGTACGGCGCCGTGCCCTTGTTCTTGCAGGAGGAGACCCGGAACGTCAGGGCGTGGAACATGTGGTCGTGCAGGTTGTCGCCGACGGGAAGGTCGGCGAGCACGTCGATGCCGTGTTCTTTCAGGTGCTCGGCGTGGCCGATCCCGGAGAGCATGAGCAGCTGCGGCGAGCCGACGAACCCGGCGGAGAGGATGACCTCCTTGCCCGCGCGGACCGTGCGCTGCCTGCCGTTCGCGTCGACCACCTCGACGCCGACGGCGCGGCCGTTCTCGATGACGACCTTCTTCGCCAGCACGCGGGACTGCACGTCGAGCGTCGCGGGTGCGAGGTCGCGGAGGTAGCCGCGCGAGGCGCTGTAGCGCAGGCCGTCCGCGGCGTTCTGCTGCATCCGGCTGACGCCTTCCTGCGACTCGGCGTTGTAGTCGTCGAGGATGTCGCAGCCGACGGCGTCGGCGGTGGCGTCGAGGAACTGGAGCGTGCCTTCCTGCGGGATCTTGTTGCGGGTGATCCGGATCGGCCCGCCCGCGCCCCGGAAGGCGTTCTCGCCGTCCTCGAAGTCCTCCATCCGCTTGTACGCGGCGTTCACGCTGTCGGCGTCCCAGCCCGTGTTGCCCTCGGCGGCCCAGGAGTCGAAGTTCGCGCGGTTGCCGCGGACGTAGACCATGCCGTTCACCGAGCTGGAGCCGCCGATCACCTTGCCGCGCGGCACCGGCATCCGGCGATCTAGAACGTGTTTCTGCGGGACCGAGTAGTAGCCCCAGTCCACGATCTTCTTGAGCTGGGGCACCGCGTGCATCGGGGCGACCATCCCCGGCTTCGTGACCAGCAGCTGCTCGTCGCTCTTGCCCGCCTCGAGCACTATGACGCTGGCCCCCGACTTCGCCAGCCTGCCCGCGATCGCAGCCCCCGAGCTGCCCGATCCGACGACCACGTAGTCGGCTTCGTCGCCGCGCGGCGCCCTTTTCACCATTTCCGCTCCTCGGTCCGGACCGCAACCCAAAAACTGGAACCTGTTCTAGTTCCGCCCAACCGTATAGCGGTCCAGCCCGATCCGCAACGCCCTGTGCTCTCCCGTCGACGCCGCGCTCACGGCGGCGTGCCCGAAACGGGCGGTTATTCCGCGGTGCCGCCACCTCCGGTCTGCGGCGCGCCCTTCGGCTTCACGATCGGCGTCCGTCCGGCGGGCAGGCCCGAGCCGCTCCCGGGCGTCGTCGTGGCAGGGGAGGCCGGTGGCGTCGTGGTGGGCGGGGTGCCCAGGATGGTGAACTCGAGCACGCCGGGGATCGGGGTGCCCGCGCATCTCAGGGTGGCCTGGTACCGGCCGGGCGTGCTGATCACCGTGGTCTTCCCGCTGAACCGGCCGAAGTTGCCGCCGCTGGTCCACCGCAGCGGGGCGGCGAAACCCGGCGAGGTCGCGGGGCCCAGCGCGCCACCGGGGCAGCCGTTGATGGTGTCCGAGCCGGCCGAGATCTCGCCGCCCGGCTGCACCTCGGCCGGGTACAGGCCCCACGCCGGAGGCTGGTGCGGCAGGACGGTGAACCGGGTGGACAGCTTCCTGCCGTCGCAGGTGGCGGTCGCGGTGTAGACACCCGGCGTGGAGACGGCCGTGCCGTTGCCCCACAGGTTGTTCCGGTCGCCGCCGACGGCGACCAGGGCGACCGGCGCGGTGAAGCCGGGTGAGGAAACGGCCGAGTACCGGTCACAGCCGCCGTGGATGCCGGTGCCGAAAATCCTGCCCGGCCGCACCTCCGTGGGATAGACCTCGAGGGCCGGTGCGCTCGCCGCGGCCGCCACCGGCGCACCCCCGAACACGATCGCCATGGTCGTCAGTGCCGTCGTCGCCGTTCTCCTGGCCATTTCCCGTTCCTCCTCGTCGCGCGCCTGGAATCGATGCCGCATATACGCGCGAGCGAGCTGTCCGGGTTGCCACGGGCTACCGGGCGAGCAGGCGGGACGCCGTCCCCGCACGGCGTTTGGTCCAGATGTCGTAGGCGACGGCGGCGAGCAGGACTGCGCCCTTGACGAGCATGACGCGTTCGCTGGGGGCGCCGATGAGGGACATGCCGTTGTTGATGACCGCCATGATCAGGCCGCCGGTGATGGCACCGACGACCTTGCCGACGCCGCCCTGCACCGCGGCGCCGCCGATGAACGCGGCGGCGATGGCGTCGAGTTCGAAGTTGACGCCCGCGGTCGGGCCCGCCTGGTTGAGCCGTCCGGCGAAGATGATCCCGGCGAGCGCGGCGAGCACGCCCATGTTGACGAAGATCCAGAAGGTCACGGACTTGACCTTGACCCCGGACAGCGTCGCGGCCTGCAGGTTCCCGCCGACGGCGTAGATGTGCCTGCCGAACACGGATTTCCCGGCCACGAGCGAGTAGCCCAGCACGAGCACGGCGAGCAGGACCAGCACCCAGGGCAGGTTCTTGAACCGCGCCAGCTGCACCACGACCGCGAGCACGACGACGGCGGCCGCGGCGATCTTGAGCACGAACATCGGCAGCGGGTCGACCTCCTGCCCGTACCCGAGCCGCGCGGTCCGCTTGCGCCACTGGGTGAGCGCGATCCCGGCGACCACGGCCACGCCCGCGAGCAGGCTGACGAGGTCGGCGCCGCCGAGTGGGCCGAGCCCGATGTTGCCGAGGTAGCCGCCGGTGAACCCGTTGGACAACGTGCGGATCGCGTCCGGGAACGGGCCGATGCCCTGGTTGCCGAGCACGGTCAGGGTCAGCGCGCGGAAGGCGAGCATCCCGGCCAGTGTCACGATGAACGCGGGGATGCCGAAGTAGGCGACCCAGTAGCCCTGCCAGGCGCCGATCAGCGCGCCGACGACCAGGGTGACGAGCACGGCGAGCGGCCAGGGCAGGCCGAGATTCACCGTCAGCACAGCCGAAACCGCGCCGGTCATCGCGACCACCGAGCCCGCGGAGAGGTCGATGTGCCCGGCGATGATCACCAGGATCATCCCGATCGCCAGGATCAGCACGTAGGAGTTCTGGACGATGATGTTGGAGATGTTCTGCGGTTCCAGCAGCGCGCCGCGGGTGATCACCTCGAACAGCACGACGATGAGCGCGAAGGCGACGTAGATTCCGCTCTGCCGCAGGTTGATCGAGATCCGCCGGGGACTGCGCGGCGCGGCCGGAGCGGCGGAGTCCGTGGTCCGCGGGGTGTCGGTGGTGGTCATGGCCGTTCCTTCGTCATGTACCGCATGAGGATTTCCTGGGTGGCGTCGGCGCGGGCGACCTCGCCGGTGATCCGGCCGGCGGACAGCGTGTGGATCCGGTCGCACAGGCCGAGCAGTTCGGGGAGTTCGGAAGAGATGACGAGCACCGCCTTCCCTTGTGCGGCAAGCGCGTTGACGATCGTGTAGATCTCGTACTTCGCGCCGACGTCGATGCCGCGGGTGGGCTCGTCGAGGATGAGCACGTCCGGGTCGGTGAAGATCCACTTGGCCAGCACGACCTTCTGCTGGTTGCCGCCGGACAGCTTGCCGGTGACACTGCGCACGGACGGTGCCTTGATCCGCAGGTCGCGGTGGAACCTCGCGGCGACGTCGTGTTCGGCGTGTTCGTTCACCCAGCCGCGGCGGGCCAGCTTGCGCAGGCCCGCGGCGGCGGTGTTGCGCTGGATGTCGTCGATCAGGTTGAGCCCGTAGCGTTTCCGGTCCTCGGTGGCGTAGGCGATCCCGTGCCGGATGGCGTCGCCGACGGACCGCACGGTGATCTCCCGGCCGTCCTTGACCAGCCGCCCGGAGATGTCCGTGCCGTAGGAGCGGCCGAAGACGCTCATCGCCAGTTCGGTGCGGCCCGCGCCCATGAGCCCGGCGAGCCCGACGATCTCGCCGCGCCGCAGCATCAGGTTGGCGTGGTCGACGACGACCCTGCCGGGCTGGGTGGGGCTGTGCACGGTCCAGTCCTCGATGCGCAGCACCTCGTCGCCGATATCCGGTTCCCGGGGCGGGAAGCGGTGTTCGAGGTCGCGGCCGACCATGCCGGTGATGATGCGTTCCTCGCTGAGCCCGGCCGCGCCGAGCGTTTCGATGGTGCGGCCGTCCCGCAGGATCGTGACGGTGTCGGCGATCGCGGTCACCTCGCCCAGTTTGTGCGAGATGATCACGCAGGTCACCCCGTCGTCACGCAGTTCGCGGAGCAGGCCGAGCAGATGCGCCGAATCGTCGTCGTTGAGCGCGGCGGTCGGCTCGTCGAGGATGAGTAGTCTGACCTCTTTGGACAGTGCCTTGGCGATCTCGACGAGCTGCTGCTTGCCGACGCCGAGATCACGCACCGGCGTCACCGGGTTCTCGTGGAGGCCGACGCGGCGCAGCAGCTCGCCCGCCTCGTGATTGGTGCGATTCCAGTCGACCCAGCCGCGCCGGGCCTGTTCGTTGCCGAGGAAGATGTTCTCGGCGATCGACAGCTGGCCGCAGAGCGCGAGTTCCTGGTGGATGATGACGATCCCGCGCCGCTCACTGTCGCGAATGGACGAAAACGTGCACCGCTCGCCGTCGAAGGAGATCTCGCCGTCGAATGTCCCGTGTGGATGGACGCCGGAGAGCACCTTCATCAGAGTCGACTTCCCGGCGCCGTTCTCGCCGCAGATCGCGTGGATCTCCCCGCGGCGCACGGAAAGCGTGACGTCGGCGAGCGCGGTGACGCCGGGGAAGGTCTTGGTGATCCCGCGCATGCCGAGCAACTCGGTCATTTCAGCTGGCCCGGCGTGTAGTACCCGGAGTCGAGCAGCTCCTTCTGGTAGTTGCTCCTGTCCACGGTGACCGGCTGCAGCAGCTGGGACGGCACGACCTTCTTGCCGTTGTCGTAGTCGGTGGTGTTGTTGACCTCCGGCTTGTTCCCCTTGAGCACGGTGTCGGCCATCTTCACCGTGACCTCGGCGAGCTTGCGGGTGTCCTTGAACACCGTCGAGTACTGCTCCCCGGCGATGATCGACTTGACCGAGGCGACCTCCGCGTCCTGTCCGGTGACCACCGGGTACGGCTGCCCGGCGGTGCCGTAGCCGTTGCTCTTCAGCGCGGACAGGATGCCGATCGACAGCCCGTCGTACGGCGAGAGCACGCCGTGGACCTTGGCGCCGCCGGTGTAGGTCTTGGTGAGCAGGTCCTCCATCCGCCGCTGCGCGGTGGCCGGGTCCCAGCGCAGGATCGCGGTGCGGGCGAAGTCCGTCTGTCCGCTTTTGACGATCAGCTTCCCGCTGTCGATCAACGGTTTGAGCACCGACATCGCGCCGTTGAAGAAGAACGTCGCGTTGTTGTCGTCGGGTGAGCCGCCGAACAGCTCGACGTTGAACGGGCCCTGCCCGTCGCCGAGACCCTTGACCAGGGAGTTCGCCTGCTCGACGCCGACCTTGAAGTTGTCGAACGTGGCGTAGTAGTCGACGTGGGGAGAATTGCGGATGAGCCGGTCGTAGGCGATCACCGGGACCTTGCGGTCGGCGGCCTCCTGCAGCTGGGTGGTGATCGCCGTCCCGTCGATCGAGGCGACGACCAGGAGCTTCGCACCCTTGGTGAGCTGGTTCTCGATCTGGTTGACCTGGGTGGGGATGTCGTTCTCGGCGTACTGCAGATCGACCTGGTAGCCGAGCTTTTCCAGTGATGCCTTGATGTTGTCGCCGTCGTGGATCCAGCGCTCGGAGGACTTGGTCGGCATGGTGACACCGACCAGCCCGCCACCCGCTCCGGCCGCCGCCTGCTGGTCGGCCGTCTTCGTGCTGGACCCGCACGCGGACACGCTCAGCCCCAGTACCGCGATCCCAGCCGCGGCGATGCTTCGAATGAACCTCATTGTTCGTTCTCCTGTCCGAAGGCGTTTCTCGAATTGCTCTGTCAGAAACCCAGCGCGAGCCGGTGATAGGCCTGGTTCCAGCGGATCCGGTCCGCGAAGTCCGCGGTCGTGGTGTGCTCGTCGATGACGAGCAGTTCGACGCCGAGCATGCGGGCGAAGTCCCGCACGGTCTCGGTGCCGACGGCCTGGCTGAGCACCGTGTGGTGCGGGGCGCCCGCGGTGATCCACGACTCCGCGGACGTCGTCAGCGAGGGCGCGGGCTTCCAGACCGCGCGGGCCACCGGCAGGTTCGGCAGCGGCTCGTCGGGCGGTACGACCTCGATCTCGTTGGCCACCATGCGGAACCGGTCGCCGAGATCGCTCAGCCCGAGCACGACGCCGGGTCCGGGGCGAGCGTCGAAGACGAGCCGGACGGGATCCTCCCGCCCGCCGATGCCCAGCGGGTGGATCTCGCACGACGGCTTCCCGGCCGCGATGCTCGGGCACACTTCGAGCATGTGCGCGCCGAGGATCTTCGGCTCACCCGGCCCGAAGTGGTAGGTGTAGTCCTCCATGAAGGACGTTCCGCGGTCCGATCCACGGCCCATCGTCTTGACCGCGGCCAGCAGCATCGACGTCTTCCAGTCGCCTTCACCGCCGAAGCCGTACCCGTCGGCCATCAGCCGCTGCACCGCGAGCCCCGGGAGCTGACGTAGCCCGCCCAGATCCTCGAAGTTCGTGGTGAACGCGCCGAACCCGCCCTCGGTGAGGAAGGACCGCAGGCCGAGTTCGATCCGCGCGGCGTACCGCAGGGAGTCGTGCCGCGCACCGCCGCGCGCCAGCTCGGGCCTGAGCACGTATTCGTCGGCGTACCAGACGACCAGATCGTCGACCTCCACAGTGGACACCGCGTCGACCCGCTCGACGAGGTCGTGCACGCCGTAGGTGTTGACCGAGACCCCGAACCTCCGCTCTGCCTCGACCTTGTCACCCTCGGTCACCGCGACGTCACGCATGTTGTCGCCGAACCGCGCCAGTTTCAGCGTCCGCAGCCGGGCCGCGCCGAGCGCCGCCCGCGCCCAGGCGTCGATTCGGGCCACCACCAGCGGGTCGGCCACGTGGCCGGCGACGGTTTTGCGGGGCACGCCGAGCCGGGTCTGGATGTAGCCGAACTCGCGGTCGCCGTGCGCGGCCTGGTTGAGGTTCATGAAGTCCATGTCGATACTGGCCCACGGCAGCGCCTGGTTGAGCTGGGTGTGCAGGTGCAGCACCGGTTTCCGCAGCGCGTCCAGCCCGGTGATCCACATCTTCGCCGGGCTGAACGTGTGCATCCACACGATCACCCCGGCACAGGCGGGGTCCGCGTTGGCCTCCTGCAGTACCCGGCGGATCCCGGCGGACCCGGTCAGCACCGGCTTCCCGATCAGCTCGCCCGGCAGCCCGCCGGACTCGGCGAGCAGGTGCTGGATCCGCAGGGACTGCCCGGCGACCTGCTCGAGCGTCTCGTCGCCGTAGAGCGACTGGCTGCCGGTGAGGAACCACACCTGCGGCTTGGTCCCGGACGTCATCTGTTCTCCCCGTTCTGGCCGGTTCGGTGCTGGCCGTAGACGTTCTGGTAGCGCTCGTGCAGCCGGTCGACGTCGTCTTCGGACAACGGAACGGGCTTCCCGAGCTGGTGTGCGATGTGGACAGTGCGCGCGACGTCCTCGACCATCACCGCGGCCTTCACCGCGTCCCGCGCGGTCCGCCCGACGGTGAACGGGCCGTGATTGCGCATCAGCACCGCGGGGGAGCGGCTCGCGCGCAGCGTCTCGACGATGCCGCGGCCGATCGAATCGTCCCCGATCAACGCGAACGGGCCGACCGGGATCTCGCCGCCGAACTCGTCGGCGATCATCGTGAGCACACAAGGAATCGGCTCGCCGCGCGCCGCCCACGCCGTCGCGTACGTCGAGTGCGTGTGCACCACCCCGCCGATCTCGGGCAGATGCCGGTAGACATACGCGTGCGCGGCCGTGTCGGAGGACGGTGCGAGGTCCCCGTGCACCAGCTTCCCGCGCAGATCGGTGACGACCATCGTGTCGGCGCTCAGGTCCGCATAGGACACTCCGGACGGCTTGATCACCATCAGGTCCTGGCCCGGCACACGTGCCGAGATGTTGCCCGCGGTCCAGCTGACCAGCTCGTTGCGGGTCAGCTCGCCGTGCAGCCGGGCGACGGTTTCCCGCAGCGCGGCTATGGTGTCGCGGGCTCGTGCGGTGAGCGTCATGTGTTCTGTCCTTTCGCGACAGTGGCCAGCTCGCGGCGACGGGCGGCGAGACGGTGCATGACGTCGTTGCCGCCGCGGCCGAAGTAGTCGTGCAAGAGCTCGTATTCGGCATACAGCTCGTCGTAGGCCGCCACGTTCGCCAGCACCGGGCGGTACACCAGCCGCTCGACCGAACCCATCGCGGCCGCGGCGGCACGGACGTCGGGGTACGCGCCGGCGGCGACCGCGGCGTGGATCGCCGAGCCGAGCGCGGGTCCCTGCGCCGACCCGATGATCGACAACGGCAGGTTGGTGACGTCGGCGTAGATCTGCATCAGCAGCGCGTTCTTGGTCAGCCCACCGGCGATGATCAGTTCGGTGACCGGCACTTCCGCCGCGGTGAACGTCTCGATGATCTTGCGGGTGCCGAACGCGGTCGCCTCCAGCAGCGCCCGGTAGACGTGCTCGGGGCGGGTGTCCAGGGTCTGCCCGACGAGCACCCCGGACAGCTCGTGATCCACCAGCACCGAACGGTTCCCGCTGTGCCAGTCGAGCGCGACGAGGCCGTGCTCGCCGACCTCCTGCCGCGCCGCGAGCCTGGTCAGCCACTCGTGCACGGACAGCCCCGCCGCCCACGCGTCGTCCACATGGGACGCTGGGACGCCCTGTTCGACGAACCAGCCGAAGATGTCACCTACGCCGCTTTGCCCCGCTTCGTATCCCCATAGCCCGGGAACGATCCCGCCGTCGACCACCCCGCACATGCCGGGAACCTCACGCAGCTCGGCACCGCTCATGACGTGGCAGGTCGAGGTGCCCATGATCGCCACCAGCTGCCCCGGCTCGACCGCCTGCGCCGCCGGTGCGGTCACGTGCGCGTCGACGTTGCCGACCGCCACCGCGATTCCCTCCGGCAGCCCGGTCAGCACGGCGGCCTCGGCGGTGAGGCTGCCCGCCCGGGACCCGAGCCGCCCCAACGGGTGTTCGAGCTTGTCGGCCACAAAGGACTCGAAGCCCGGCGTCAGCGCGTGGAGGAAGGCGCGGCTCGGATACCGGCCGTCCTGGTAGATCCCCTTGTACCCGGCCGTGCAGGTGTTGCGGACATAGGACCCGGTCAGCTGCCAGACGATCCAGTCGGCCAGCTCGACCCAGTGTCGCATCGCGGCGTAGACCTCGGGTGCCTCCTCGAAGACCTGCAACGCCTTCGCGAATTCCCACTCCGACGAGATCAGCCCGCCATACCGCGGTAACCACGCCTCACCGCGTTCCCGTGCGAGCGCGTTGATCCGGTCCGCCTGCGGCTGCGCCGCGTGATGACGCCACAGCTTCACGTACGCGTGGGGATTCCCGGTGAACTCCGGCACCTCGCACAGCGGCGTGCCGTCGGCGGTGGCAGGCACCATCGTGCAGGCCGTGAAATCCGTGCCGATCCCGATCACGTCACCCGGGTCGGCACCCGCTTCGGCGAGCGCGGCGGGGACGGCGGTGCGCAGGACGTCCACATAGTCCGACGGCACCTGGAGCGCCCAGCCGGGCGGCAGCTTCTGGAAGGTCGTGGGGAGCCGGTCGTCGACAACACCGTGCCGGTATTCGGTGACCGCGCTTCCCAGTTCCGCGCCGTCGCGGACCCTGACCACCACCGCGCGGCCCGACAGGGTGCCGAAGTCGACACCGACGACCAGAGGATCTGCTGGCACTGGGGACTTTCCTTTCGGGGACCGGGGTGACGGAGCGCCGCTGGCGGCGGGTGAAACGAGTACTGTTAGCGCTAACATTTGCGGGACGGCAAGACTGTAAGCGCTTTCCTGAGCAGGGCTACCGTTTTCCGGTGCTGTCCCGCACGATCAGATCGGGTGCCACGAGGTGGCGGGCGTCGGGGGAACCCCCGTTCATTCGCTCGACGAGTAACCGGAAGGTCCGTCTGCCGACCTCGATGAAGTCCTGCCGCACCGTCGTCAGCGGCGGGCTGAAGTAGGCCGCCTCGGGGACGTCGTCGAACCCGGCGACCCGGACGTCTCCCGGTACCGCGATCCCGGCCTCGGCGAACGCGCGCAGGACGCCCAGCGCCATCTGGTCGTTCGCGACGAAGACCGCGTCGACTCCTCTCTCGCGGACCAGTGCGCGGCCGGCGTCGTAGCCCGAGCGCGGGCTCCAGTCCCCGCGTAGCGCGGGTGGCACCGGCGCGCTGTGGCGTTCCAGGGTTTCCCGCCAGCCCCGTTCACGTTCGAGCGACTCCAGCCAGTCGGACGGCCCCGCCACGTGCCATACCGTCCGATGTCCCAGTGCGAGCAGGTGCTCGGTCACGCGCCGGGCCCCTTCGTGCTGGTCCACCGAGATCACCGGCACCGGAGCCGAGTCGCCACCGCCGACGGCGACCATCGGGACGTCGGCGGGCGCGCGCCGCAACGCGTCGCCCGCGGTGACATGCGGTGCGATCACGACGATGCCCTCGACCGCCTGGCGCCGCAGGTTCTCCACGGCATCCGCGATCGACGAGCGGCCGGGGCGGCTCACGCTCGCGATGGTGATCGCGTAACCCGCTTCGCGGGCCGCGTTCTCTATTCCGTGGAGCGTGCTCGCCGGACCGTACAAATTGGACTCCAGCGCGACCACGCCGAGCGTGTTCGACCGGCCCGTCGCCAGTGCCCGCGCGGCGGAGTTGGGGCGGTACCCCAGTTTCTCCACCGCGGCCAGCACGCGTGCCCGGGTTTCGGCGCGGACGGGGCCGGTGTCGTTCACGACCCGGGACACCGTCATGTGCGAGACCCCGGCCAGGGCCGCGACCTCGGCGAGCCCTGCCTGGCGCTTGCCAGAGGAGCCATCGGCGGGCATCGACACCTCCTTGCCGCGTTCCGGGTGCGTGAGCAAGGTTATGTTAGCGATAACAGGCAGCGGGTCAACCCGCTTCGGGTTGCGGTCCTGTCACGTCAGGGGAGACGAGCCTCGATGTCGGCGAGGTGGGCTGCGACGATCTCTTCGAACGCGGCGCGGCGGTCCGCCCCGAGAGGACGGACGTCGCGCGCGAAGTGGGCCAGGGCGGGGAAGTGTTCGGGGTCGGCGCCCAGCACCGCGACACGGAACAGTTCCATGCCCTGCTCGCGCTCGTCGGCGCTGAGGGTGCCGACTCCCGCCTCGGCGGCGATCAGCGCGGCGATGAGGACCACGAGCCGGTGGTAGCGCCCCGGGATTTCCGCGTCGGGCAGGCCCGACGAGCGCAGGGCCTGGAGCACTTCTTCCATGACCAACCGGGAACCGGTGCCGCTCGACGCGTAGCGCCCCCAGATCGAGGCGAGCTGGGGCTGCTGCCCGAAGGCCTCTCGCAGGCGCAGGGCCAAGGCGGTGATGCGCTGTCTCCAGTCGCCTTCGGGGCGGTGATCGTCCATCGCCGCCGCGAGGATCCGGTCCGCGACCGCGCGCAGCAGTTCGGTCTTGGTACGGAAGTGCCGGTAGAGGCTGGAGGAGTCGGTCCCGAGCGCCGCGGCGAGCTTGCGCACGCTGAACGACTCGGCGTCGCCCGTGCGCAGCAGATCCGCCGCCGTGTCCAGGATTTCCTCGGTCGCCCAACGCCTTCGACCTGTCATCTCGCTCCTCTCGTCGCGGCCAGCATAGCTTATGCACTTGCTGTTGCACGCAGTGCGTGCATAATGAGGACATGTGCCGCCCGAAGCGGCGCGCTCCCACGCTTCGCCGTCGTCGAGTTCGCGACTGGGGAATAGGAAAGGACATCCGCCATGAGGAAACCGCTGGATCCCGCCGAGTTGGCCGCCGCTCTGGAAAACGTCCACCGTGCCGGGATACCGGGCCTGTTCGCCGAGGTGCGCGACGGCGAAGAGATCTGGCGCGGCGCCGCCGGTGTCGCCGATGTCGTCACGGGCCGTCCCGTCACCGCCGATCTGCGGCACCGCGTCGGCAGCATCACCAAGACCTTTACCGCCGCCGCCGTGCTGCAGCAGGTCGAGCAGGGCCAGATCGGGCTCGACACATCGATCGGCCACTACCTGCCGGGACTGGTTCCCGGCGAACGCGGTGCCGCGATCACGGTCCGGATGTTGATCAACCACACCAGCGGGCTCGCCGAATACCTCCCTTATGCCTACCCGACGCTGAAAGCGTTTCCCGACATGGCGAACACCTGGCCGCAGAGCCTGGACGACCACCGCTTCACGCGCTTCGACGCGGAAGAACTGATCGGGCTGGGGGCCGCCGCGCCCGCCACCGGTGCCCCGGGCAGTACGCCGGGGGTGTACTCCAACACCAACTACCTGCTCCTCGGCGCACTTCTGGAACAGGTGACCGGTGTCGCGGCCGAAAAGTACATCACCCACAACATCATCGAGCGCGCCGGTCTCCGGGACACCGCGTTCCCCGACGGGGCGCACGTCGACGGGCCGCACTCGCGGCTCTACGAGTCCTGGTTCGGCATGATCGACCCGCCACGCGATTTCAGCGTCTACGACATGTCCTTCGTGGGACCCGCCGCGTCCCTGATCTCGACCGTCGCGGACCTCAACCGCTTCTTCGGCCTGCTGCTGGCGGGCGAGATCGTCGGCGCGGAGTCGCTGGCGCGGATGCGACGCACCGTCCCGGTCATCTCCCAGGAACGCAAGACGATCGACTACGGCCTCGGCCTGCATCCGATGGCGGCCGCGGACGGGACCACCTTCTGGGGCCACGGCGGCTCGGTCTGGGGCGGAGGAGCGTTGGCGATGACCAGCGCCGACGGCGAGCGGCAGCTGGCCGTGGCGGTGAACCTGCAGCGCTGGAACAGGTTCGGGCCCTCGGGCAAGCCGCTACCGCATCCGATCGACGACGCGCTAGCGGCTTTCCACCGGGTGGCGATGTGCGGCTAGCCCCGATGGGGAACGGTCCGGGGTGGTGCCTTGTCGAAGTCGAACAGCGCCAACGCATTGCCGTAGAGGATCTTCTCGATTTCCTGGTCGGGCAATCGGGATTCCTTGATGTACTCGAACGTCTGCTTGTAGGACTCGACCGACAGCAGAATGGGGAAGTCGCTACCCGGCACGATATGGTCGGCGCCGAAGGCTTCGCAGGCACACCGGAGAGCGGCTTGTGAACCCCATCCAACGGTGTCGTAGTACAGGCTGCGAGCCATCACGCTTGGTGGACTGAGCAGGTCTGGCGTGCTTGCCTGGCCATCGAGTCTCGCCAGCTGCATGGGGATCAGGCCACCCAGATGAGGAATGATGATTTTGATATTCGGATAGCGAGCCGGGATGTTTCGCTTGATCAGATGGAGAACGACAGCGGTGTCCTCCAGTGATGCCCCGGCCGCCGCCGTGAAGCCGTAGTCGTTGATCAACGGTGAACAGATGCCGTTTTGGGATGGATGAAAGAAAAGTGTCGTGCCACGCGCGTTCATCTCCTCGTACAGTGGTTCGAATTCCTCCTCGGCCGTGGAGCGGTTGAACACCGAGCAGTTGAAGGTCACGCCGACCATGCCCAACTCGTCCAGCCCGCGCCGCATTTCCTCGAGTGACGCATCGATATGCGGCAAGGGCAGAGAAACGAAGGAGGAGAACCGGTCAGGATGCGAATTCGTCAGCTCGCAGTAGCTGTCGTTGAGTATATGTGCCGCCTCGACCGCCACCTGGGGTTCCGGCGCGTATGGTGCCAGGCCGGCGGCGGAGAGGACCTGCCGCTCCACTCCGGCATCGTCCATCATGTCGATACGCTGATCGATCATCCCCGGTTCATCGGTCATGACCGCGAGCGTCTTGCGTTCCGCTAGTACCGATTTCGCCGGGGTCGTGGCTGGCGTCCCAGCGGTCAACGCTCCCAGCATGGGCCGATACGAGGTAGGCAGGTAATGGGCGTGTACGTCGACGATCATGTGTGTCGGTCCTCCTTGTGTCCGTTCGTAGCGGCAGGCCGGCCGACGGCGCTAGAGGTCGGCCGGGTCCCTGCGCAGCGTGACCTCGCGCCCGGCCGCGGTGCGCACCGTGACCGCGCGCACGCCCGGCCGGCCGGACACGACGGCCAGCGGCAGCCGGTCGAAGGTCTCGGCACCGATGTGCTCCCGCAGTTCCCCGGCGTCGGCGCCGATCTCCAGCCGGGTCACGGCCACCCCGCGCTCACCGTGCTCCGCCGCCCCGCGATCCGGGTTGGTGGCCGGGTTCTCCCGGTAGAACCAGTTCGGCAGCCCCCGGCGCCAGCACGTGTCGAGCGCGCGGCCGGGGCCGGGTGCGGTGGTGATGATGCGCTGGGTGCCGTCGGGCTGGACGCGCCCCGGAAGCCGTGCCACTTCGCCGCCGAGCCGCTGCGCGACCGCGGCCAGTTCGTCGAGGGTGTCGGCGCGCAGGCTCCAGAACATCCACCGGTCGCCGTCCGCGACGACCCGGTCGAACCAGGCGGCCCCCGCGTCGCGCTCGGCCGCGGGTGCCGTCACCGCCTCGACCTCCAGGTAGACGTCCCCGCCGAGAGGGAAGATGGTGTTCGCGATGCCGGCGGCGAAGACGCCACCGGCGTAGTGGGCGAGTCCTGTCTCCTCCCGCACCCGGCGGACCCCGTCGCCCAGGTCGCGGACGCCCAGGCAGAGGTGATCCAGATGAAACATGCCGGTCCTTTCCGGGTTCACCACGTCACGGGGAGTTCGTGCACCCCGTAGGCGACCATGTCGTGCTTGAACTTGATCTCGTGCAACGGAACCGCGAGCCGCCACGTCGGGATCCGCCGGTGGAGCGTGGCCCGCCGATCCCCAGATCCTCCGGTGGGACGCGCCTTCGTCCACTGTGGACGATGCTGGGGTAGCGCAGCTCCTGACCGCATTCGCCACGAGTGCGTCGTCGCCGTGGCGGACCGCGGCGAGCTGGTCCGGATGCTCCAGCAGCGCGGCGGTACCCAGAGCGATCGTGTTGGCCGTCGTCTCGTGCCCGGCCACCAGCGGGAGCCACCCCATCGCCGCGGGTTCGGCTCGAACGGGCAACGGCCTCGGGGCATCGGGTACCGGGGCGCGCCGGACAGGGGCCTCGCCATCGCAGACCTCCCACAGAGAGATACCGAACGATTGTTCGCCAACTTACTGAACACATGTTAGGAATCTCGGGGCACCCTGTCCACCCGCCCGGTCGAGATCGCCGCCACAGCAGGGAACGGTCGTCGGTGTGGAACGGGAGAAAACGCCGTGTTTCAGGCGAAAACGAGCGAAACGAACTCGTCGACGAACGCCATCACCGAGTCCGCATCGGTGTGCTTGGGGGAGTTCGGGAAGAGAGCGACGCGGCCGTGCGCGCCGACGAAGGCGATCACGGCGGCCCGCTCGGCGGGCACCCGGAGCGCGATCCCCGCCGCGGCACAGCGTGCGAAGCCGTCGACGAGCAGATCGATCACCTCGGCCAGCGGCCCGGCGGGCCGGGCACCGGGTGCGGTCCGGGGAGGCCCGTCGGCGGTCATCAGCCGGTAGTGTCCGGGGTTCTCCACCGCGAACCGGCAGGAAGCATGGATCATCGCCCGCACGCGGCCCACCACGTCGCCGGAGTCCACGCGCCCCTCGGCCGCCTCCATCGCGGCACGCAGCCGGGCGAACTCGTACTCGGTGAGCCCCGTGACGAGCGCGGCGCGATCGGTGAAGTGCTGGTAGATACTGGCCGGCGCGATACCGGCGGCGCGGGCGACGCCGCGGATGGTCAGCCCGTCCTCCCCGTCGAGCTCGGACAGCAACCGGCTGGCCGCGGCGAGGATCTCCCCGCGCAGCCGCTCGCCCTCCCCCCAGCGGTTGCGCGTGCGCGGAGCGCTGACCCGGACCTCTTCCGACATGTACCCATTCTTACCGTTCGCGCCGCGGCAGAGCTTGGGTAGCCGCGCGGAATGCAGCGCAGTCTCGCATCCTGGCCGACGCGGTCGCGGCGTGCCCGCGGGGTCCGGCCTCGGCGACGCAAGGCTAGTCCCGATGGGGAACGAGCATCGCGGTGGCCTCGTGGATGAACGACGTCAGGTGCGGGCCGCGCGGCGTGGTGCCGGGGTCCTGCTGGCCCAGCTGCAGCAGGCCGAGAACGGTCGCGTACGCGATCCTCGCCCGGTGCCGGGCTTGCGCGGGTGAGAGGCCGAGTTCGCGGTAGGTGCGGACGAGCAGGTCCAGCCGGGCTTGGTTGACCCGGCCCAGTACGGCGTGGACCCGCTCGTCGCTCCGTTCCGCGAGCAGGCTCAGAAGTACCGAAGGTGCCAGGCCGGTGCCGGCGCGCGCGGCCGCCGAAACAAGCTGGCGCAGTCGTTCCGCGGGCTCGGTCGTCGCGGCGAATTCGGCCAGGCCGTCCTGGCCGTGGGTACGTTCCCACTCGGCCAGCGCGGCCACGACGAGTTCGTCGCGGTTGCTGTAGTGCGCGTAGAAGCTGCCCTTGGTGACGCCCAGTTTGCGAGCCAGAGGCTCGACCGCGACGGCGGCCAGCCCGCCGTGGGCGATCGCCTCCAGGGCCGCCCGCGCCCAGTCCTGCCCGGACAGCCGCGGCATCCGTTGCTCCTGCACACCGCCAGGATACGGGACCGTATTGACGGATGACCATACGGGGGCGTATCAATACGGCAGCGTATCAATACGGTTTCGTATGTTAAGGGGGACGGGATGTTCGAGATCGCCGAGGACGTGTTCCTGCTCGAAGGCAGGCCGCGCTTCGCCTACAACGTCTATTTGCTGGACGACGTCCTGGTCGACGCCGGATCGCGGCACGCCGAGCGACGAATCCTGCGGCAGCTCGCCGGACGGAAGGTGCGGGCGCATGCGGTGACGCACGCGCATCCTGACCACCAGGGCGCCAGTCACGCGGTGTGCGAGCGGTTGGGGCTCCCGCTGTGGTGCGGCGCGGGCGACGCGGACGCCCTCGAAAGTGGCGACCTCACGGCGGTGACTCCGGACGTCGCGATCGCCCGCTGGCAGCTGGCCCACTGGGCGGGCCCGGCGCACCCGGTCGCCCGGCGCCTGCGCGAAGGCGACGTCGTCGGCGGATTCACGGTGCTGGAGACGCCGGGACACACACCCGGTTCGGTTTCTTTCTGGCGTGAAGCCGATCGGGTGATGATCGCCGGCGACGTGGTCAACCGGCGTCCGCTGGTCATGGGCGGGGCCCTCGCCGAGGCGCCTGTCGCGTTCTGCGTGGATCCGGCACGCAACCGTGAGTCGATCCGCCGTCTCGCCGGTCTCGATCCCCGGATCGTCTGCGTCGGTCACGGCCACCCGCTGCGCGACACCGGGCAACTCGCGGACCTCGCGGCCCGGTTACCAGCTTGAATAGCGTCGCGAATGGGACATTGACGGCGTTGAACGTCCCCAATGTGCCATTCGCGACGTCGGGCGATGCAGTCGGCATAGGCGCGGTCACGTATAAACAACAGACCCAGCCCACGA
>NZ_JBHYIK010000083.1:0-694 GCF_042739735.1 Amycolatopsis sp. NPDC059027
CTCGCCGGGCTCGAACGGGAGAACGGCGACCGGATGTATCTGGTCGAGCAGCGGGCCGCGAAGGCGGTGGAGGAGAGCCGGGAAGCCGGTGACAAGCTGCGCCGGGAGACCGACGAAGCGCTCACGAAGCTGCTCGAACAGAAGCGACGGGCGGAAGCGGCGGGTGGCTGGGTCACCGAGTCGACGGTCGGCGACAAGGCCGAGGACGAGAACGACTTCGGCTTCGAAGAGGACGAGGCGGAAAACGAACGTCGCGCGGGCTACCGTGCCGCGGACGCGCCTCCAGCTGCCCACCCCGCCGCTCCACCACCCCCTCCGCCCCCGTCCCCGCCCGCCGTGCCTCCCGCCCCTGCCGCGGGGCGCGCGGCCGGACGCCACCGCCGCCCGGCCCACTCCGACGACGACGATTTCGCCAACACCGACTGGCTGGCCACCTGACCCACCCCCAGCGCGTTTAGCCCGCTAAACGCACCCTGGCGCCCCCGGCCGCGCGCAGTTAGCGGGCTAAACGCGGCGCTGAGCGTTGCTAAGCAATCGGGCCGCCCCACTGCGCTCCTGGCCGACCGGACCGCGCTGCTCGGCCGACCGGACCGGGGGGGGGGGGGGGCCCCCCCCCCGGGGGGGGGGGGGGGGGGTGGGGGTTTTGTGGTGTTCTGCTTCGCGCTGGGGGGGGGGGGGGTGGTGTGTCTCGTGG
>NZ_JBHYIK010000083.1:704-8499 GCF_042739735.1 Amycolatopsis sp. NPDC059027
TGCACGACCGGTGCGCGCGGCTGGGCCTCCGGGCCCTACTTTAGCCCGCTAAACGCGCTCGGGTGCCGTGGGCGAAGCGCGTTTAGCGGGCTAAACGCGCTCGGCGGCGGGGGAGGTGCGGGTGACCTGGGCGTACTCCAGGCCGTGGAACACGCGGTGGGGCTTGTAGCGAACCTCGCCGACGACGTGGGAGGAGGTGAGGACGGCGGACAGCGCGCGCAACGCGACCTCCCCTTCGGCGACCGCGACCCGCGAGCCAGGGCAAGCGTGCCGCCCGAGCCCGAACGCGAGCCCGTCACCGAGCGGGACGGCGAGCTTGTCGCCCTTCTCGAACGTCACCGCCGACACGGTGAGCGGGCCGGTCACGCGCCGGGCGGCATACCGTGTCGGCGCGATCTCCTGGACGAGCCGTCGCACCTCGACCTCGTCCGGTTGCCGCGGTCGGCGAAGCAGGTCCAGTCCGGCGAGAGCGAGGAAGTTCATCGAGTTCTCGTACGCCGCGTGCGCGAGCATCACCGGCGTGAGCATGAGCTCGTCCTCCGTGACCCGGCCCGCGTCGTGCGCTTCGCGCAGCAACGCCAGCCCGCCGCCCTCGACGGCCGTCGCCTTGAGGAAGAACATCGCGACTCGCAACGCCGCGAGGTCCGCACCCGGCGGCGCTCCACCCGACCAGACGTCGAGGTTTGCCGCCGTCTCGGAAAGCGCTGTGAGCAGCCGCGCGTCGAGTGGTTCGACGGCGCCGAGCACCGCGGACGTGACCCGCGCGGCGACAGGCCGGGCGAAATCGGCGACGAGATCGAACGACACCGACATTGCCAGCCCGGCAACCACGTCCTCGATATCGGACCGCACAGCCGACGGCAGTGGCTCCACCAGCGCGATGATCTCCTTGACGACTTCGCGCAACCGGCGGTGGTCGGCGCCGTCCATGAGCAGCAGATTGGCCTGGCCGGTCGCACCGCTGTCCGGATCGGAGCTGAGCCGCGGGTCACGCAGCGCCCCGACCCGGTCCGCCCGCGCGTCCAGTACGAAGAAGTCGTCCACGTTCGTATGATGCCCACACCGCGACGGGATCGTCTGGAGGATGCGGCCGTGCCGGACGAGGTACCCGAGGAAGTTCTGCGCACCCCGCTGGTGTTGCGCCTGCTCGATCGTGCCGACGACGCACGCCCCGCTTTCACACACATCGACTGCTCCGGCGGCGACATGGCCGAGCGGACGCTGACCTGGTCCGAATTGCTGGTCCGCGTCCAGGCAGTCGCGGCAGCGCTGAACGGGCGCATCAGGCCGGGCGCCCGGGTCGCGATCGTCGCGCGCCAAGATCTTTCCTACGTCGCTGCCTTCTTCGGTGCGTTGTACGCGGGCGCGGTGGCCGTCCCGCTGTCCGCGCCGGATCTGCGCGCACAGCGTGAGCGGCTCGTGGGGGCGCTCAACGACTGCGACGCCGAGGTGTGGTTGACGGCCGACGCGATCGCCGATCGGGTGCGGGAGTTCGCCGAAACCGAAGACGTCGCGAGGCCGCGTGCGATTCTCGCTGTCGACACGCTGCCCGCCGTCGCGGTCGAGCCGGCTCCGCTCACTCCGGACACCCCCGCGTACCTGCAGTACACATCGGGCACGACGCGCGCGCCCGCGGGCGTCGTGATCACTCACCGCGCGCTCGCCGCGGCGTGCTGGCAGGTCTGCGCCGCTTACGACGTCGACGACGGCACCACCTGCGTCGGCTGGATTCCCTTCTTCCACGACATGGGCCTCGTCCAGCTACTGGCCGGGACGGTGCACAGCGGCGGCAGGTCGGTGTTCCTCGCCCCGCTGGAATTCATCCGGCGGCCCGCTCGCTGGCTGACGCTGATGTCGGCCTACCCGAAGACACTGACCGCGGCGCCGAACTTCGCGTATGACCTGCTCGTCGAGGCCGTTCCCGAGGCACGGCGCCGGGAATTCGACCTGTCCGGCGTGCACATCGCCCTCAACGGCAGTGAACCTATTCGGGCTGCCACCGTCGAAGCGTTCCTCGACGCCTACGAGCCACACGGATTTCCGCGCAACGCTTACCGCCCGTCGTACGGGCTGGCCGAGGCCACCGTCTACGTCGCCAGCGGCGGCGACACGAACGGGCCGGTCGTGACGCGGGTCGGGGATCGGTCCCTCGTCGCGGTCGGTCGTCCGCGGGGACAGCGGATCCGGGTGGTCGACCCGGACACCGCTTGCCCCGTCCCCGACGGCGCGACGGGGGAGATCTGGGTGCGAGGCCCGAATGTCGCCGCGGGGTATTGGCGTCGGCCCGAACTCACCGCCGAAGTCTTCGACGCGCACGTCGACGGCGAAGGTGGCTGGCTGCGTACCGGCGACCTCGGCTGGTGGGACGGCGAGCAGCTCTACGTGACCGGACGGCGTAAGGACCTGATCATCGTCGACGGCCGGAATCACTATCCCCAGGACGTCGAGGACACCGTCGCGGCCGCACACCCCGTGCTCGGCCGGGACCGGGTGGCCGCCTTCGCCGTCGATGGTGACACCGGGGAAGCCCTGGTCGTCGTCGCCGAGCGAGCCCGCGGGGCGGCAGCCGCCGAGGTCGACGAAGACGAGGTCGCTCGCGCTGCCGCTCGCGCAGTCGTCGCCGCCCACGACGTCGCGCTCCACACCTTCCTGCTGGTCAAGCCGGGCGCGCTGCCCCGGACGTCCAGCGGCAAGGTCGCGCGTTCCGCGGCCCGAACGCGGTTCTGGACCTCCCCAGCAGGCTGAGCCCCTCGCCGCCCCCAAGTGCGTTTAGCCCGCTAAACGCACTTGGCGGGGGTAGGCGAGAATTCGGGTATGGCCGCTGAGGAGCATGTCGAGAAGATCAAGGCGATCGTGTGCGAGACGTTCGGCGTCGATCCGTCGTCGATCGACGAGACGACGCCGTTCGCCGACATGGGCGTCGACTCGCGCCGGCGGGTCCGGCTGCTCGCGACGGTCGAGGTGGAGTTCGGCATCGACATCGATCTGGACGAACTGGACCGGCTGGTCGACATCCGCAGCGCCGCGCAGCTGCTCGACGAGACGATCGAGGCGGGCGGCAAGCCGCGTAAGCGGGGCCTGCCCGGCCTGCTGCGGCGCCACCGTTTGAGTTAGCAAACCGGGCGAAGCCGCTGCGGTGCGGATGACCGCTGGGTACATTTTGTGTGCATATGCGACGGCACCCGCGGCCGGTCGCGTGCGTCGTACCCAGGACAACCACGGGGACAGCTCGGACGTAAGGGGGCACCGGTCATGCCGGACGGTGGCTACAAGGCGAATTCAGAGGCGATGCTCACAGCGCAGACCGCGCTCGAGCGCGCCGCGGAGAAGACGTCGGGCAAGGCCGACAAGGTGGCTCCCACACCGCTGACCGCGAAGGAGTTCGGCCGGGTGCACGGGGACGCGTTCACCGGTTATCAGAAGGGCATCGAGGCCATCGGCGCGGCCATGAAGGGCTACGCGGGGCAGCTGACCCAGCTCGGCGGCGGTGTCGGCACTGCCGCGACCAGGTACAGCTCGGCCGACGAGCAGCAGGCCGCGGCCGCGAAGAAGGCGGGCAACTGATGGGTCTCTCCAAAGAGCAGCAGGCCGAGCTCGACAAGATGATGGCCGACCCGTACGTCACCGCGGGCACGAAGCGGGACCTGATGACGGCGGCCTTCTTCGGCGGCAATTTCGACGAGGCCAAGAAGAAGTTCCAAGCCGAGCACGACGCCAACGCGGCGGCCGACAAGACGGCGCGTGAGAAGGCCGGTAAAGCGGAAAAGGATCTTCAGGCACTGCAAGGGCCCGCTCCCGGCGGCGTGGGCGTCAAGAAATCGGACGAGGTACTCGATCTCGGGAATCCGGCGCTGGACTTCTTCTCCCAATGGTCCGACCAGATCTGGAACAAGATGCCGGACTGTCCCAGTGCGATCAACTACAAGTCCGATGTCTGGGACAAGTTCCACGAAAACCGGGAAATCAACTTCCAGAAATTCCTCGACGAGGTCGAGGATCTGACCGGCGCGCGCAAGACCACGGACGAGACGCGCACTGACGCGACCTCTGCGCTGAATACGCTCTTCCACGATTGGAAGGGTGAGGGCGCGACCGCGGCGAAGGTCAAATACGAGCAGCGGATCCAGCCCGACGCCAAGGAACTCATCGACCAGATGGACGGTGTCGCGAAACTGGTCCCGGAGACCATGACGCACATCTACACCGCGCTGAAAACCAAGGTCGACGAGGCGCTGAAGCTGCGTGTCGACGAGGTGGCCAAGGCGCCGCTGTACATCGCCAAACAGGTCATCGAGGTCGCCGCGGGAAAGGTCGACTCGAAGGACAAGCTCAAGGACATCGCCGGGTGGCTCGATTCGGTGTGCCCCGGAAACAACCTCGCCGACCGGCTGGCGCATGACGACTGCAAGCTGAACAAGGAGAACAAGGACTACGCGATCGGCGCGGCGAAACAATGGCTGACCGGTTCGTTCACGCCCGAATTCAGCAAGCGGTACGAGTCGTTCAAGGGCTTGTGCAAGAACGCGACCGACACCATCAATCAGCACTATCACACGCTGTCTCGGTACATGGAGGAATACACCAACCCGTTCCCGGCGCCGTCGTCGGGTAAGACCGATCCGTCCGGAAATGGAAACGGTAACGGCAACGGAAACGGGAATGGCAACGGGAACGGTTCGGGTAACGGGACCGGTGGCGGTACTGGCGGTGGCACCGGTGGCGGTACCGGCGGAGGAAGCGGCAGCGGGGGCGGCGGCAGCGCCACTCCGCCGTCGGCGGCCGAGCCCAAGCCGGAGGACAAGAAGCCCGAAGACGGGATGAACCCGATCACCCACAAGCCGCTGGAGATCGACCCGGAGACCGGCAAGCCGTACCCGATCGACCCGAAGACCGGCGAAGCGATCAAGGACGCCGGCGACGATCAGGACACCATGACCGTCCAGAAGGGCGACAACAAGATCTCGATGTCCGAGCCGGACAAGGACGGCAAGATGGACGTCTCGGTCGACGACGGTCACGGGCACAAGAAGGACTACAAGCTCGACTTCGACAATCCGCAGGTTGGACCGGACGGGAAGCCGTTGCCCGGGGCGGACGGCCACGATCCGAAGGCCGGTTTCGGGCCGCAGGGCACGCAGCAGGACGGGAAACCGGGCGCGGATGGCGCGTACCACCCCGGGCCGGACGGCAAGATCCACATTCAGGACGGCAACCTCAAGATCACCGCCGAGCAACCGCAGGGGCCGAACGGCCCGACGGTCGTCACGGTCGACGACGGCAAGGGCGAGCCGACCAAGTACACCTTGGACGAGAAGGGCGAAAAGCACGAGCTCAAGCCCGGCGAAGATCCGTCCGGCCCCGGCGGGACGAAGGATCCCAAGCAGCCGGTGCTTCCCGACGACCGTGCGCCCGACTCGGGATCGCACCAGGGCAAGCTGGACGACGTCACGACGATGCCGGCGCCCGCCCCGGCGGAAGGCGTCACCACGATGCCCGCGCCGGACAACAGCGGCTTCGCCGCGCCCGGTGGCGTCGACGCGGGAGCGACTGCCGACAGCGGCGCCCCGGCGGACACCGGTGCCCCGGCCGGTGGAGGTGCCGACGGGGCGGCCGCGACGCCGGCGGCGGACGGGACCGCGGCCGCCAGCACAGATGCCAAGTTCGACCTGGCTGGTAACGGCAACTCGCTGGAGCCCGGTGCGCACACCGGGGCGTCGGCACAGGCCACCGGCGATGTCGGGCTCGGTGCGGCGCCCGGCGGCATGGACCATCCGGCGGCCGCCGGGCAGATGGCCGGTGCGACCGGTGGTGCGGGCTCGGGCGCCGGCGGGATGAGTGGCATGAGCGGGATGGGGGGCATGGGCATGATGGGCGGCATGGGTGGCGCGCCGGGTGGTGGTGGCGGTGGTGACCAGCAACGCGGTCCCAGCCAGTACCGCATCGAGGGCGGTGTCTTCGAGACCAGCGGCGCCGGCGGCCGGATCAGCGGATCGCTGGACGACGAGGGTGACCGGTCGATCAGCTATGAGCGGTAGGGCGTCGGCGTGAACGAGCGGACGAGGGAGCGGCGATGAGTGCTGTGGACAGGCTGAGGGCGGCGATGTCCGCATTGGATACCGCCACCAGGGAACAGCAGGAGCAGCGCGGGCTCCGCGAGCGGCACGTCGCCGAGGCGAAGGCCGATGCCCTGAAGACGATGGAGCGGGACGCCGCGGTCCATGGCAAGTACATGGAACACATGCAGGAGCTGGCCAAACGGCACAAGGAGTCCGGCGGCTGGCTCACTGAGAAGGCGCTCTCCGACCGCAGTCACACCATGAAGTTCGGGCCGGAGGACGAGGAGAAGCCCGCCGACCAGTTCGGGCAGTACACGCGGGCCGCGGCGGCACACCGCGACGTGACGGCGCCGCCTCCGCCGATCGCGCCGTCGGTGCCCGGCGTACCGGGTGACCTGCCCCCGGCGCCCACCGCGCCGCCCGCCCCGGTCGAACAGGCGCCGCCCGCGCCGGAGCCGACCTCGCCGCCGTCACCCGCGCGGCGTCGCGGACGGCATGCCCGGAGTGACGCGTTCGACGACGACGATTTCTCGAACAACACGTGGATGGTCGACTGACCCGGTCGGTCCGGTCACGTCGAGGGCCCCGTCTCCGCCAGGAGCCGGGCCCTTTTCGTGCTGCCCTCACCGCCCCGAAGCGCGGTTAGCGGGCTAAACGCGGTCCTTAGCGTGCCTAAGCGCCGCGTTTAGCCCGCTAACCGCATCCGCGCGGGGCCGGGCGAGTGCGTTTAGCCCGCTAAACGCGCTTGGCGGCTGGGTGACCGGGTTGGGAGGCGGGAGCGTCAGGCGGCGGGTTCGTCGGCGAGTTCGATGGGAGCGCGCTTGACGTCGGCCTCGAGCAGCGGCAGGTACTTGCCGGTGCCCGTCAGGTGGGTCAGGAAGAACGCCGTGAACAGGGCCCGGGTCAACTGCTGGGTGCCGCGATGCGGCTTCCCGTGCAGGAGCAGCTGGCTCCAGTGCCGCCCCTCGGTGACCGCCAGATGCGACGACTTCCCCAGGGTGCGCAGCTGGACGGGGCCCGCCCACGCGTCGGCGATCGCCTCCGCGTGCCCGACTGCGGGAGCGATGAGATCTTCGCCCGCGGCGAGGTGCAGGCCGGGTGCCGTGATGTTCTTGGCCGCTTCGGTCGCCGGGGGAAACGTTTGCGCGGCCGTGATCGTGGCGACCGCGCGGATCTCGGGTTCGGGGGGTTCGGCGGTCGCGGCCTGCGCGGCGGCGAGCACGGCCGAG
This sequence comes from Amycolatopsis sp. NPDC059027, assembly GCF_042739735.1. Lineage (NCBI taxonomy): Bacteria > Bacillati > Actinomycetota > Actinomycetes > Pseudonocardiales > Pseudonocardiaceae > Amycolatopsis > Amycolatopsis sp. NPDC059027. Next base: position 7,990 of record NZ_JBHYIK010000083.1, read on the forward strand.
CCGCCGCCGGTCGAGTGCCCGGCGAGGCCGAGGCGGTCCGGATCGACGCTGATGCCGTCGGGACCGAGGCGGACCTTGGTGACGAGGTCGAGCGTGGCCAGCAGATCCGAAGCGAGCAGACGATGCGACGGCAGCGGCCCACGCTGGGTGGCCGGCGCCGTCGCGACGATGCCCCAGCTCGCGAGGTGCCGCAGCAGCTGGTGGTAGCGGCCGGTCGGCTGGAGCCAGCCGTGACCGAACGCGACGGCGGGCAGGCCGAGACCCGATCGTGGGGTGAACACCACGCCGGGCAGCCCGACCAGGGCGAGGTTGCCGCGCAGGACCTCGTGCGGGCCCGGGTGCGTCAACTCCGCGAGCAGCTGCTTGGGCTTGCTGGCCATGGCCGTGACCTTACTGCCCGCGCCCCCGCCCAGCCCGCCCGCCGCCCCGGGGGGGGGGGGGGGTTAGCCGCCCACACCAAACCCCCGCGGGGGGGGGGGGGGGGGCGGGGCGCGGGGCGCCCCCCCGAAA
>NZ_JBHYIK010000083.1:8509-12087 GCF_042739735.1 Amycolatopsis sp. NPDC059027
TGCGTTTAGCCCGCTAAACGCACTCGCCGGGGTCGGGGAGCGGTGTGCGCCGGGACCGGGCGACCCGGATACTTAGCCACGCTCAGCGCCGCGTTTAGCCCGCTAACCGCAGCTCCGGGGCGTGGTGGCGGAGCCGCGCGTGGGGGCGCGATGTCCCTCGTTAGGCTGGAGCGCGTGTGTGGGATCGTGGGATATGTCGGACACCGCCCGGCCCTGGACGTCGTCCTCGGCGGACTGCAGCGGATGGAGTACCGCGGGTACGACTCGGCGGGCGTCGCGGTGCTGGACGGCGCCGGCGCGCTGAACGTCGAGCGCAAGGCGGGCCGCCTCGCCAACCTGGAGGCCGAGCTCGACGCCGTCGGCAGGGACGCCTTCAAGGGCACCGCCGGCATGGGGCACACCCGGTGGGCCACCCACGGTGCGCCGGTCGACCGGAACTCGCACCCGCACCGCGACGTCACCAAGCGCGTCGCCGTCGTGCACAACGGCATCATCGAGAACTTCGCCGCCCTGCGCGCCGAGCTCGAGGCCGACGGCGTCGAGATGGCCAGTGACACCGACACCGAGACGGCCGCGCATCTCGTCGCCCGCGCCTACGCCTCCGGCGAGACCGCCGGTGACTTCGCCGCCAGCGTCGCCGCCGTGTGCCGCCGCCTCGAAGGCGCGTTCACCCTGGTCGTGACCCACGCCGACCAGCCGGACACGATCGTCGCCGCCCGGCGCTCCTCGCCGCTGGTCGTCGGCGTCGGCGATGGCGAGACCTTCGTAGCGTCCGACGTCGCCGCGTTCATCGAGCACACCCGCGAGGCCGTCGAGCTCGGCCAGGACCAGCTCGTCGTGATCACTCGCGACGGCTACGAGGTCACCGACTTCCACGGCGACGCCGCGCAGGCGAAGCCGTTCACCGTCGACTGGGACCTCTCGGCCGCCGAAAAGGGCGGCCATGAGTACTTCATGCTCAAGGAGATCGAGGAGCAGCCCGAGGCGCTGGCGAACACGCTGCGCGGGCACTTCGAGGCCGGCCGGATCATGCTCGACGAGCAGCGCATCTCCGACCAGGACCTGCGCGACGTCGACAAGGTCTTCGTCGTCGCCTGCGGTTCGGCGTACCACTCCGGCCTGGTCGCCAAGTACGCGATCGAGCACTGGTGCCGCCTGCCGGTCGAGGTCGAGCTGGCCAGCGAGTTCCGCTACCGAGACCCGGTGCTCGACCGCGCGACGCTGGTTGTCGCGGTGTCGCAGTCGGGCGAGACCGCGGACACCCTCGAAGCCGTTCGCCACGCCCGCGAGCAGAAGGCCCGCGTGCTGGCCGTGTGCAACACCAACGGCGCGCAGATCCCGCGTGAATCCGACGCGGTGCTCTACACCCACGCGGGGCCGGAGATCGGGGTCGCCTCGACCAAGGCGTTCCTCGCGCAGATCGCGGCCAACTACCTGGTCGGCCTGGCGCTGGCGCAGGCGCGGGGCACGAAGTACCCGGACGAGGTGGCGCGCGAGTTCGCCGAACTCGAGGCCATGCCCGCCGCTGTCCAGAAGGTACTGTCCACTGTGGACCAGGTGCGGGACCTCGGGCGCCGGATCGCGGACTCGAAGGCCGTGCTGTTCCTCGGGCGCCACGTCGGGTTCCCGGTGGCGCTCGAAGGCGCGCTGAAGCTGAAGGAACTGGCGTACATGCACGCCGAGGGCTTCGCCGCCGGCGAGCTGAAGCACGGCCCGATCGCGCTGATCGAGGAGGGTCTCCCCGTCGTCGTGGTGATGCCGTCGCCCAAGGGACGCGCGGTGCTGCACTCCAAGCTCGTGTCGAACATCAGCGAGATCCAGGCTCGCGGCGCCCGCACGATCGTCATCGCCGAGGAGGGCGACGAGACGGTCCGGCCGTTCGCCGACGAGCTGATCGAGGTCCCCGCGGTGCCGACGCTGCTGCAGCCGCTGGTGTCCACGGTGCCGCTGCAGGTGCTCGCCGCCGAGATCGCGCGCACCCGCGGGTACGACGTCGACAAGCCGCGTAACCTGGCGAAGTCGGTCACCGTCGAGTAACTCCCGGAGGCGTCGCCGTGCAGGGAATCTGGACCACGGAACGGATTCGCGCGGCGGAGGATCGGCTGCTCGCGGTTACCCCGGACGGCGAACTCATGCGTCGCGCCGCCTTCGGGCTGGCGACGCATACGGCCGCGCTGATCGCTGAGCGCACGGGCTTCGTATCGGGCCGCCGGGTCGTCCTGTTGGTCGGTTCGGGGAACAATGGCGGTGACGCGTTGTGGGCCGGGGCGTTCCTGCGCCGTCGCAACGTCGCCGTCACCGCCATCTTGCTGAAGCCCGAACGCGCGCACGGTCCAGGACTCGCGGCGCTGCGCCGATCCGGCGGCCGGGTGGTGTCTGTCGAGGACGGTCCACAGTGGATCGACAAGGCGGACGTCGTCATCGACGGGATCGTCGGGATCTCCGCCCGTGGTCCGTTGCGGCCGGAGGCCGCGGCGCTGGTGGAGCGGGTGGGCGCGCCGATCGTCGCGGTCGACCTGCCCAGCGGGGTCGACCCGGACACCGGAGCGGTGGACGGCCCGGCGGTGCGTGCGGCGCTCACCGTGACTTTCGGCGCGCTCAAGCCGGTGCACGCGCTGGCACCCGACGCTTGTGGCGACGTCGTGCTGGTGGACATCGGGCTGCGGCCCGAACTCGGCGAGCCCGACATGGTGCGTTTGGAGTCGTCGGACGTCGCTGCCGCGTGGCCGGTGCCGGGCCCCAGCGACGACAAGTACAGCCAGGGTGTCGTCGGCATCGCGGCCGGATCGGCCACCTACCCCGGGGCGGCGGTGCTGGCGGCGGGATCGGCGGTGCGGGCGACGTCCGGTTTGGTGCGGTATGCGGGGCACACGGCCGATGTGGTGCGCGGGCGCTGGCCGGAGATCGTCGCCACCGGATCGGTGAGCGACGCCGGTCGCGTGCAGGCGTGGGCGGTCGGGCCGGGGATCGGCACCGGGCAGGAAGGCCGTGACGTGCTCCGGTACGTCCTCGGTCAGGGCGTGCCGGTGTGTGCCGACGCGGACGCGACGACGATCGTCGCCCGTGCGCCGGAGGTGCTCGACGCGCGGGATCCGGACACGCCGCTCGTGCTGACGCCGCATGCGGGCGAGTTCGAGCGGTTGATGGGCGAGGCGCCCGGGGCCGATCGGGTCGGGGCCGCGCGTGCGGCGGCCCGGCGGTACGACGCGGTGGTCCTGCTGAAGGGGCACTGCACCGTGGTCGCGGCGCCGGACGGGCGGGTCGCGGTGAACACGCCGCGCGGGTCGTGGCTGGCGACGGCGGGCTCGGGCGACGTGCTCACCGGTCTCATCGGGGCGCTGCTCGCCGCCGGGCTCGACCCGTGGCTCGCGGCGGCGTCCGCGGCGCACGTCCACGCGCTGGCCGGGTCGCTCGCGGCGGGCGGCGCACCGACCTCCGCCTCGGCGCTGGTCACCGCCATCCCCGAGGCTCTCCGCTCCCTGCGTACCTGATCACCCGTGACCTCGTCACATCAGCCCCACGCGCCCCAACCGAGCGCAGTTAGCGGGCTAAACGCGGCGCTTAGGCACGCTAAGGAC
>NZ_JBHYIK010000083.1:12097-20193 GCF_042739735.1 Amycolatopsis sp. NPDC059027
AGCCCCCCCCCGCCAGCGCTCGCCCCCCCCCCCCACCCCCCAACCACACCCCCACCCCCCCCCCCCACACCACCCCACTTCGGGGCCCTGGCGGGCGTGACGGGCTAGGGAGTGGGGTCGCGACTGGGACGGGGGCCTGCGCCGGATGGTTAGCAATGCTCAGTGCCGCGTTTAGTCCGCTAACTGCAGCTCGGGGTGGCCGGCCAAGTGCGTTTAGCGGGCTAAACGCACTTGGGGGCAGCGGGGAGGGGGCGGGAGGGCAGAGATGGGGAGTTATCGCGTTGGGTGTTAAGTCTGGGGAAGAAATCTGGTAAAAAGAGGGAGTGAGCGGTGACGCAGGTGTCGTGAGCTGGGGGTGGCGTGTCTAGGACCCGGCCCTCGGACGCCTCCATCGAGCAGCGGCGCAGGGAGATCCTCGACCACGTCATCGAGCACGGCGAGGCCCGCATCGACGACCTCACCGCGCTTTTCGGCGTCAGCCTGATGACGATGCACCGCGACCTCGACGACCTTGCCGACCGCCGCCTGCTCCGCAAGCTTCGCGGCCGGGTCGAGGCCTACCCGGCCTTCACGATGGAGAACGCCGCCCGCTTCCGCGGCACCGTCAACCTCGCCGTGAAGGAAGCGCTCGCCGACGCCGCCATCCGCCAGGTCGAGCCCGGCCAGACCGTCTTCGTCGACGACTCCACGACGTTGTTTCCCCTGGTCCGCAGGCTCGCCGAGGTCGAGGGCCTGACCGTCATCACCAACTCGCTGCACGCCGCGCGCCTGCTGGGCCCCAAGGTCGACGTCGTCCTCGCCGGCGGCCGGTTCCACCACGAGTTCGACTCCTGCATCGGCCCCGACGTGCTCGCCCTGCTCGAGCGCATCCACGCCGACGTCGGGTTCGCGTCGGTCTCCGCGGTCGCCGTCGGCAGGCTGTATCACCCCGATCAGGACTACGCCGAGCTCAAGAAGGCCGCGCTGCGCACGAGCAACCGGAACGTCCTCGTCGTCGACCATTCGAAGTTCGGCCGCACCGCGACCTTCGCGCACGGCGTCGTCGGCGACTACGACCTGCTCATCACCGACGAGTCGACCCCCACCGAGGAGATCGAGGCCGCGCTGAACGCGAGCACGGCCGTCGAACTCGTCGAGTACGTCGAGGAGGGCCAACCGTATGACAGCTGACACGCTGGTCGCCGGTGTCGATTCATCGACACAGTCCACCAAGGTCGTGGTGTGCGATGCGCGCACCGGCGAGATCGTCCGCACCGGCCGGGCCGCGCACCCGGACGGCACCGAGGTCGACCCCGCTGCCTGGTGGGACGCGTTCACACAGGCGACGCACGGCCTGCTCGACGGCGTCGAGGCGATCGGTGTCGCCGGTCAGCAGCACGGGCTCGTCACTCTCGACGAGGGGAGCAACGTCGTCCGTCCCGCACTGTTGTGGAACGACAACCGGTCGGCGCAGGCCGCCGTGGACCTTTGCGACGAACTTGGCGGGCCGGAAGCATGGGCGCAGGCGGTCGGACTTGTCCCGGTCGCGAGCTTCACGATCACCAAGCTGCGCTGGATGGCCGAGCGTGAACCCGAGCTGGCCGATCGCGTCGCCCGCGTCCTGCTCCCGCACGACTGGCTGACGTGGCGCATCCTCGGTGAGCGCGGAGCGCCCGTGACCGATCGCGGTGACGCCTCCGGCACCGGCTACTACTCCGCGGCTGAAAGCGCTTACCGGACCGACCTCCTCAAGCACGCCTTCGGCCGGACCCCGGAGCTGCCCACGGTTCTCGGCCCCGCCGAAACCGCGGGGCACACCGAGGACGGCGTTCTCGTTTCGGCGGGCACCGGCGACAACATGGCCGCCGCGCTTTCCCTCGAACTCGGCCCCGGCGACGTCGTCGTTTCGCTCGGTACCAGCGGCACGGTGTTCGGTATGTCGGCCACCGCGCCCGCGGACGCCACCGGCACGGTCGCCGGATTCGCCGACGCCACCGGGAAATTCCTGCCGCTCGCCTGCACGCTCAACGCCGCTCGGGTGCTCACCGCGAGCGCCGCGATGCTGGGTGTCGGCCAGGACGAGTTCGACCGGCTCGCACTGGCCGCCGAACCGGGTGCGGGAGGGTTGACGCTACTGCCCTATTTGGACGGTGAGCGCACGCCGAACCTCCCTGACGCCAACGGTTCCCTGATCGGGCTCACCCGGGCGAACATGACTCCGGAGAACCTCGCGCGCGCCGCCGTCGAGGGCATGCTGTGCGGGCTCGCGGCCGGGCTGGACGCGGTGCGCGAGCAGGGGCTCGACGTCCGTCGCGTGCTGCTCATCGGCGGTGGTGCGCAATCCGCCGCCGTGCGCGAGGTCGCGCCGATCGTGTTCGGCGTTCCCGTGAGCATCCCGCCGGTCGCCGAGTACGTCGCGGTCGGTGCCGCGCGGCAGGCCGCGTGGGCGCTCACGAGCACCGAAGAACCGCCTGCCTGGCAAGGAAAGACGCGGCTCGCGCTGGACGAGCCGACCGAAGCGCAGCGCGCCGAGGGCCGCCGCATCCAGTATCGACACCTCGAGGCGCGGGAAGCCGCGCACGGAATTCCCGCGAAAATCGGAGAGGACTGAACCGATGGCCAGCATCACCTACGACAAGGCGACCCGGCGTTACCCCGGCGCCGAGCGGCCCGCCGTCGACGCGCTCGAACTGGAGATCGCCGACGGCGAATTCCTCGTGCTGGTCGGGCCTTCCGGCTGCGGCAAGTCGACGAGCCTGCGCATGCTCGCCGGGCTGGAGGACATCGACGAGGGCGCCGTGTGGATCGGCGACCGGGACGTAACCCAGTTGCCGCCCCGTTCCCGCGACATCGCGATGGTGTTCCAGAACTACGCGCTGTACCCGCACATGACGGTGGCGCAGAACATGGGCTTCGCACTGAAGATCGCCGGACGGCCCGCGTCGGAGATCAAGCAAAAGGTCCTCGACGCGGCGAAACTGCTGGACATCGAGCAGTTCCTCGACCGCAAGCCGAAGGCGCTTTCCGGCGGCCAGCGGCAGCGTGTCGCGATGGGCCGGGCGATCGTGCGGGAACCGCAGGTGTTCCTGATGGACGAGCCTCTGTCCAATTTGGACGCCAAGCTGCGGGTGTCGACCCGGACCCAGATCGCCGCGCTGCAGCGGCGTCTCGGCGTCACCACGGTGTACGTCACGCACGACCAGGTCGAGGCCATGACGATGGGTGACCGTGTCGCGGTGCTCTCGGACGGTCTCCTCCAGCAGTGCGACACCCCGCGTGCGCTCTACGACAAGCCCGCGAACGCGTTCGTCGCCGGGTTCATCGGCTCGCCCGCGATGAACCTCGTCACGGGCAAGCTCACCCAGGACGGCGCCGAGCTGGGCGGTGCGCGCGTGCCGCTGCCCCGCGACGTCATCGCCGCGGCCGACGGGGACACCGTCACGATCGGGTTCCGGCCGGAGTCGCTGGAGGTCACCGGGTCCGCGGACGGCACGCTGCCGATCAAGGTCGACCTCGTCGAGGAGCTGGGCTCGGACGCCTACGTCTACGGCAAGCTCGCCGAATCGGACGCCGAAGGCACGAAGTCCAACGTGGTCGCCCGTGTGGATCCGCGCACACCGCCCGCCATGGGCGACACGCTGCACCTGCGGATCCGGCCCGACGAGCTGCATGTGTTCTCCGCCACCACCGGGTCGCGCCTGTCCTGACCTGGACACATGGGAAACTGGGGGTCGTTATGACTCCCAGTTTCCCGCGTGCCGAGGCCGTGATCGACCTCGACGCCGTGCGCCACAACGTCTCCCTGCTGGCCGAGCGCGCCTCCGGCGCGGCGCTGATGGTGGTGGTGAAGGCCGACGCGTACGGCCACGGCGCGCTGCCGGTCGCGCGCGCCGCGATCGAGGCGGGCGCGACCTGGCTCGGCACCTGTTCCCTCGGCGAGGCGCTGGAGCTGCGCCGCGCCGGGATCACCGCGCGGCTGTTCAGCTGGCTCGACGTTCCCGACGTCGACTTCGCTCCCGGCATCGAAGCGGACATCGACCTCGACGCCAGTTCGATCGGCGAGCTGCGGCGCATCGTGGATGCCGCGCGGCAGGTGGGCACCCGCGCCCGGGTGCACCTCAAGATCGACACCGGGCTTTCGCGTAATGGCTGCCCGCCCGCGCTGTGGGCGGAGCTGGTCGAGGAGGCGGCGGCGGAACCGCTGATCGAGGTCGTCGGGATCTGGTCGCACCTAGCTTGCGCCGACGAGCCGGGGCACGCGTCGATCGACCTGCAGGCCAAGCGTTTCGACGAGGCCTACGACGTCGCGCGGGCGGCCGGGCTCGACCCGATGCGGCACATCGCGAACTCCGCGGCGGTGCTGACCCGGCCCGATCTGCACTTCGACCTGGTACGCCCCGGAATCGCGGTGTACGGGCTGAACCCGGTACCCGCCGACGAGGACCTGCGCCCGGCGATGACGTTCCGGTCGTCGGTGGTGCTGACCAAGCGGATAGCGGCGGGCGAGTCCGTGTCGTACGGGCACACCTGGACGGCGGAACGCGACACGACACTCGCGCTCGTGCCGTGTGGTTACGCCGACGGGGTACCGCGGACGTTGTCCGGTCGCCTGGACGTCTGGCTCGGCGGGCGGCGGCGCCCGGTCGCCGGGCGGGTCTGCATGGACCAGCTGGTGGTGGACTGCGGGGATGACGAACCCGAGATCGGCGCCGAGGTCGTCCTGTTCGGCGCCGGAGCCGGCGGGGCGCCGACAGCTCGGGAGTGGGCGGACAAGCTGGGCACGATCGACTACGAGATCGTGACGTCGATGTACCGGCCGCGGGTGCGGCGGAGGTATCTGGGGGACCGCTCGTGATTCCTTCACGACGACTGCTGGCCATCGCCGGCGGGGTCGGTGCCGTGGCCACCGGGACCGCCGCCGCCATCGCGGTCGCCGCGCAGCAGCGGCGGCACAGTGAGGACGCACTCGTGGACGAGCCGTTGGGGGAGCTGAAGCCGGACCGGACGTCGACGGTCGCGGCGGAGGACGGAACGCCGCTGTCGGTGGAGGAGGTCGACCCCGCGGACGGTGGGAAACCGGAGCTGACCGTGGTCGGCGTGCACGGGTTCGCGCTGTCGCGGAAGTCGTGGCATTTCCAGCGTCGTGATCTGGCGTCGCTGACGTTGCCGCGCGTGCGGCAGGTGTACTACGACCATCGCGGGCACGGGCAATCCGGCGAGGCGTCGACCGTGGCGAGCACGATCGAGCAGCTGGCGCGCGATCTTGACGGCGTGCTGCGGGCGGTGGTGCCCGAGGGACCCGTCGTGCTGATGGGACATTCCATGGGCGGCATGGTGATCATGGAACTGGCGGCGGAATTCCCCGAGCTGTTCGAGGATCGGGTGTGCGGCGTCGCGTTCATCGCCACGGCGGCGGGCGAGGTCGGAGCCCGTGGGCTGCCGCGCTCGCTGCTGTCGAAGTACAACCCGCTCACGAAGGGCGTCGGCGGGTTGGCAGGCTGGCAGCCGGGGCTCGTCGAGTTCGTCCGCGCGGCCGGTGGTCAGCTGACGCGGCAGGCGGTGCGGCGGCTGGCGTTCGGCAGCCGGGACGTCTCGTCGCGGCTGGTCGACTTCATGCTCGAAATGCTCGCCGTGACGCCGGTGCGAGGGCTGATCAACTTCGTCGACACGCTTGGCAGTCACAACCGGTACGCGGCGCTGGCCGGGCTCAAGCACGCGCAGGTGCTGGTCATCGGGGGCGACTCGGACAAGTTCACGCCGTTCTCGCACGCCGAGCGGATCGCCGGGGAGCTGCCGGACGCGGAGCTGGTGCGGGTGCGCGGTGCGGGGCACATGGTGCAGCTGGAGCAGCCGGAGCTGGTGAACAGTCATCTGATCGATCTGGTGCAACGGTGTGCCGGGGTGGACGGCGAGTCCTCCGGGCGGAGCTGGTGGTGGAAACGCGCGTGAAGTACGAACTCTCGACTCCTGATTCGACGATGGCCTTCGGCCGTTCGCTCGGTCGTTCGCTGCGTCCTGGTGACCTGGTGCTGCTGTCCGGGCCGCTCGGGGCGGGGAAGACGACCATGACGCGGGGGATCGCCGACGGGCTCGGTGTCGGCGGGCGTGTCAGCTCGCCGACGTTCGTGCTCGCGCGGGTCCATCCCGCGGGGGCTTCCGGTGTGCCGCTGGTGCACGTCGACGCCTATCGGCTCGGCGGGGATCTGGCCGAGCTGGACGATCTGGACCTGGACGCGGATCTGGAGCGCTCGGCCGTCGTCGTCGAATGGGGCGAGGGGGCGGCGGAGCGGCTGTCGTCGGACTACCTCGTCGTCCGGCTGGAGCGTCGCGAGGACGACGTCCGGATCGTCGCGCTGGAACCCCACGGCACGTGGTCGGCCCGGGCCGCCGACCTGCGTTTAGCGGGCTAAACGCAGTCCGGCCACCCACCTACCTGCGTCCCCTGCCGCCTGCCGCGCGCTGCCGCCCCGAGCGCAGTTAGCGGGCTAAACGCGGCGCTGAGCATGGCTAAGTATTCGGCGGGTGCGCCTCGTGGGCCCGGTCGGTCTGGGCTCGACGCGCGTGCGACCCCGGCGGATGCGTTTAGCAGGCTAAACGCATCCGTGCAGGTCAGCGGGTTATGTAGGGCTGCTAAGGACCGCGTTTAGCCCGCTAAACGCGCTTGGCGGGGCCCACGACGGCGCGGGCGACGCCCAGAGCGACGAGGTCCTGGGGGCGAAGGCGCAGCCGGTCCGCGAGGGCGGGGACCTCGGACGCCGGGAGCTTGAGAATCGACGCCGCGGCCTCGGGCGACGTCACCGAGAAGTACGCATCGGGCGTGACCCACGTCGACCCCGGCGCCGCGAAGGCGAGCGCGCCGCCCGAGCCACCTTCGCCGATCACGAGCGTGGTCACGGGCGTGGTCACGGGCACCGAACCAACGGACCGAGACCCGGCACCAGAGCCAGAGCCCGACATCGCCGTCGCGATCGCCTCGAACAGCTCCGCGATGGCCGCGCCCGCGCCGGCCTGTTCCGCCGCCGCGTCGTTGGCCGCCCCCGGCGTGTCCACCAGCGTCAGCACCGGCACGCCGAGCCGCGAAGCGAGCCGCACCAGCCGCGCCGCCGTCCGGAATCCGGCCGGGGACGTCGCGGTCCCGCACTGTGCGGCGAACGCGATCGCACGCCCGTCCCGCCAGCCGAACCCGCACGACACCCCGGCATCGACGCCTCCGCAGCGGTCGCCGCTGACCTCTTCCCGCCAGTCGAAATAGGCGTCGAGATACTCGGCGGCGCGAGGACGCGAAGCGGCCCGCGCGGCCTGAACGGCCTCCCACCCGGTCGACGGCAGCGACACCGCTCGTAACGCCGAGGGCGGATCGGCGGGGACATCCGAACGCGAGGTCAACAGCCGGACCCAGCGTTCCAACGCACTGGCCAGCTGCTCCGGCGGCACGATCTGGTCCACCTGGCCAGCGTCGAACTTCGCCTCAGCCGTGTACGCCTCCGAAGGCGCGTCGGCGGGCCGCACTCGTGACCCGGCGAAACCGACCTGCGCGCCGGGCAATGCGAGGACGACGTCGGCGCCCGCGCCGAGCGTCGCCCAGCCGCCCCCGGTCGTCGGGTCGCGCAGCACGGAGATCTGCGGGATGCCGTTCGCGCGCGCCCGCGCCGCTGCCCGCGCGAGCCGCTGCAGCTGGGTGAGCGCCCGCATACCCTGCTGCATCCGGCTTCCCCCGGTCGCGATGAGGGACACCACCGGCAGCCGCAGCGCCCGGGCCTGCTCGAACGCCGCCTCGATCCGGTCGCCCGTGCGCTGGCCGAGCGAGCCGCCGAGATAGCCGAACTCGAACGCGATCAGCATCGCTTCGGCAGCACCGAGCTTCGCGGTTCCGCACACGACGGACTCGGACTCGCCACTGCGCTCAGCGGCGGCGCTGCGCGCGTCGCGGTAACCCGGCCAGCCGATGGGCCCGTCCACGGGCTCCGCGGTGTGCTCGACCACGAGCTCGCGGAAATCGGTCGAAACCAGGTCGACGATCTCGCGGGCGGGCAGCCTAGCCACCGAGGGCTCGCTTCATGACCTTCCCCATGTCGTTGCGTGGCAACGCGTCGAGGTACCGGACGACCCGCGGCCGA
>NZ_JBHYIK010000083.1:20291-39771 GCF_042739735.1 Amycolatopsis sp. NPDC059027
TCGCGGGCGGGCAGCCTAGCCACCGAGGGCTCGCTTCATGACCTTCCCCATGTCGTTGCGTGGCAACGCGTCGAGGTACCGGACGACCCGCGGCCGCTTGTGGGGAGTGAGCAGCCGGGCGACATGGTCGGCCAGTTCTGCCGCTGTCGGCGGCTCGCCGTCCGGCACGATCCACGCGACGATCCGCTCGCCGAGGTCGTCATCCGGTTCGCCGGTCACCGCGGCCTCGGCGACGCGCGGATGTTCCAGCAGGGCGTTCTCGATCTCACCGGCGCCGATCTTGTAGCCGCCACTCTTGATCAGGTCCGTCGCCTTGCGGCCGACGATCCGGACGTACCCGTCGGCGTCGCGCGTCGCCATGTCACCGGTGCGGAACCAGCCGTCGTCGAACGCGGCCGACGTCGCGTCCGGCCGGTTCAGGTACTCGGTGAACAGGTTCGGGCCACGGACCTGGATCTCGCCGACGGTGTCGAGTTCGTCGATCCGTTCCCCGTGTTCACCGACCAGCCGCAGCTCGACGCCCGCGAGCGGGACGCCGACGGTGCCCGGTTTGCGCTCGCCGTCCGCGCGGACGCTGGTGTTCATCAGCGTCTCGGTCATCCCGTAGCGCTCGATCACCTGCTGGCCGGTGGCCGCGGTGATGCGCTGATGGTCGTGCACCGGCAACGCCGCGGAGCCGGACACGAGCAGCCGCGCGCCGCGTAGCGCCTTCGCGAGCGTTTCGTTCTCAGCGACTTCGCCGGCGATGCGGTGGTACATCGTTGGCACGCCGAAGAGCATCGTCGCGCCATCGCCCAGCTCGCGCGCCACTCCGTCGGTGGAGAACCGGCCGAGATGGCGCACGGTCCCGCCACGCCGAAGCGGCCCGAGAATGCCGAGGATCAGGCCGTGCACGTGGAACAGCGGCAGCGCGTGCACCAGGACGTCGTCGGCGGTCCACTGCCAGGCGTCCTCGAGCGCGTCGAGGGTCGTGACGAGTGCGCGGCGAGGGAGCACGACGCCCTTGGGCGGACCCGTGGTGCCGGAGGTGTAGACGATCAGCGCGGGTGTCTCGGCGCCGGGTTCCTCCGGTAGTGCCTGCGGTGTGGTTCGGGGGTCGATGTCGATGTCCCGGCGCGGCAGTGCCGACAAACCGTCCGGAAGGTCGGCGCCTGGCTCGGCGAGGACCAGCGCCGGCTCGCTGTCGGACACGATGTGCGCGAGCTCCCGCTCGCCGATCTTGGGGTTGATCGGTACCACCGGGACCCCCGCGAGCAGGGCGGCGACGACCGCGACGCTGGTGTGCAGGCTCGGCGTCGCCCAGACGGCCACACGGCTCTTCGGCAGGTCACGGGCGAGCGCGCCGGCGACGGCCGCGAGTTCGTCGTAGGTCAGCGTCTGCTCGCCGAAGCGGAGAGCCTGCTTGGGGGAGCCGCTCGTGAGGGCGGGGAACAACCGATCGGGCACCGCGGGACCTCCTGTTGCGCACTTCGCCGTCTGCCGGACGCCTCGAAATCGCACCGTACCCCGCACGACCCTGCCCCCGCTGAGACCTGGTTCACACCCCGCGCCGGACTGCGTTTAGCCCGCTAAACGCAGTCCGGCGGGCTCGTCGGGAGGCGCGGGGCGTCGGGGGCCGGGACCAGGGGCCGACAGGCCCGCCGGAGTCCTTAGCGTGCCTAAGCGCCGCGTTTAGCCCGCTAACTGCACGTCGGGGCGGGGGCCGTAGGCTGGGACACCGTGTTGGTACTGGCGATCGATACGTCGACCCCGGCGGTCACCGCGGGTGTCGTTGTCGTGGACGCTGCGGGAGACGCCGCCGAGCTGACCACGCGCGCCGAGCGGGTCACCGTCGATCCGCGGGCCCACGGCGAGCTGATCACCCCGCACGCCCTGGCCGCCGCCGAGGCCGCAGGGATCACGCTCAAGGATCTCGACGCGATCGTGTGCGGCGTCGGTCCCGGGCCCTTCACCGGCCTGCGCGCCGGGATGGCCACCTCAGCCGCCCTCGCCCACGCACTCGGCGTCCCGGCGTACCCGGTCTGCAGCCTCGACGCCATCGCGGCGGACGTCACCGGCGACACCCCGTTCCTCGTGCTCACCGACGCGCGTCGCCGCGAGGTGTACTGGGCGCGCTACGACGCCGACGGCACGCGGGCGGACGGCCCGCACGTCCAGCGCCCGGCCGAACTCGACGTCACCACGAAGGTCGCCGCGGGCGATGGCGCGGCGCTGTACGCCGACACGCTCGGCGTCCAGCCCATTGGACCCCGTTTCCCGTCGCCCGCCGGACTCGTCAAGGTTGCCCGGGAGAGCTTGCTCGCCGGGGAGCCGCCCGCCGCGCTCACTCCGCTCTACTTGCGTCGCCCCGACGCGGCCGAGCCGGCAGGCCGCAAGCGAGTGACCGCGCCATGAGGCTCGAACCGTTGCGCCGCAAGGACATCGCCCGCTGCGTGGAGATCGAGAAGATCCTCTTCCCCGGCGACGATCCGTGGAGTGCCTGGGCGTTCCAGGCCGAACTCGACGCCGGGAACTTCTACCTCGCCGCCCGCCCGGACGACTCCGACGAGCTCGTCGGGTATGCCGGGCTTGCCGTCGTCGGCCGCAAGCGTGGCGAGTACGAGACGAGCGTGCACACCATCGGTGTCGTCCCCGAGTCCCAAGGGCAGGGCATCGGCACGGCGTTGTTGCGCGCGCTGCTGGAGCGTGCCGACGAACTGGACGCGCCGGTCTTCCTCGAAGTCCGCACGGACAACGACGCGGCCATCGCGCTCTACGAGCGGCACGGTTTCGAGCGGGTCGGCATCCGGAAGCGCTACTACCGGCCTTCCGGCGCCGACGCCTACACGATGGTCCGCCCGGCGCGGACACGAGCGGACGAGGTGGCGGGCTGATGTCGCGCATCATCATGGGCATCGAGAGCTCGTGCGACGAGACCGGCGTCGGCTTGGTCCGGCTGCACGACGACGGCACCGTCGAGCTGCTCGCCGACGAGGTCGCCTCCAGCGTGGAACAGCACGCGCGCTTCGGCGGTGTGGTGCCCGAGGTCGCCAGTCGGGCCCACCTCGAAGCGATGGTCCCGACCGCGGAACGGGCTTTCGCTACGGCAGGTCTTGCACTGTCCGATGTGGACGCGATCGCTGTCACGGCCGGCCCCGGCCTCGCGGGCGCGTTACTCGTCGGCGTCGCGGCGGCGAAGGCGTACGCCACGGCGCTGGGTGTTCCGTTGTACGGTGTGAACCACCTCGCCGGGCACATCGCCGTCGACACCCTGCAGCACGGCCCGCTTCCCGCACCGTGCCTGGCCTTGCTGGTTTCCGGTGGGCACACACAACTGCTGCGGGTGGACGACATCGCCTCGAAGATCACCGAACTCGGGTCCACAGTGGACGACGCGGCCGGTGAGGCCTACGACAAGGTCGCCCGCGTACTCGGCCTGCCCTATCCTGGCGGTCCGCCGATCGACAAGGCCGCCAAGAACGGCGATCCGCGGGCGATCGCGTTCCCGCGCGGGATGACCGGACCTCGGGACGCCAAGTTCGACTTTTCCTTCTCCGGCCTCAAAACAGCGGTCGCCCGGTGGGTCGAAGGCGCCGAACGTCGGGGTGAGGACATCCCCGTAGATGACGTCGCGGCGTCGTTCCAGGAAGCCGTCGCCGACGTGCTCACCGCGAAGGCGATTCGGGCGGCGAAGGAGCAGGGCATCGGGACCCTGGTTATTTCCGGTGGTGTGGCGGCGAATTCGCGGCTCTCGGCACTGGCCGCGGAACGGTGTGCCGAGGCCGGGATCGAACTGCGGGTGCCGCGGCCGAGGCTGTGCACGGACAACGGCGCCATGATCGCGGCGCTCGGAGCCCACGTCGTCGCTGCCCAGCGTCCCGTGGCTGCGCTGGACTTCTCGGCCAATCCGGCGCTGCCGGTCGAGGTCGTCTCGATCTGAGGTGCCGTCGGTGTCGCGGATTCCCTTGTCAAGGTTTTCTTGGCACGAGCGGAGTTTCCGTGACAGCGCCGCCGCTATACACCGCGTGTAGAGCGATAGCAAAGGTCCCTTGCTCTCCCCCGGAGTGGCGAGAGGGACCGAGGTGACACCTGTGACCGCCGGTTCTCGCGCCGCGAACGGCACGAGCGGACCATTCGTCCCGGCCACGCCCAGGACACACACGACAGCCCGCCGTACTCAGCCGTGTGTGGGAACGACCTCGAGATCGGTGACCGTGCCGTCCGCCAGACCGAGCAGCTCGGAGATCGCGGCCACCGCGAGTTCGGCCGCATTGCCGTCGCCGTAAGGATTCCCGACCTGTGCGGGCTGGAGTTCACCACGCAGCAGGCGCGCCGCGGTGTCCGCGATCAGCGCGGTGTCGGTGCCGACGAGCCACGCGCAGCCCGCGTCGACCGCCTCCATCCGCTCGGTCACCTCGCGCAGCACCAGCACCGGCGTGCCGAATGTGGGCGCCTCCTCCTGGATCCCGCCGGAGTCGGTGAGCACCAGTGACGCCAGCCGCAGCGCCCGCACCAGGTCCGGGTACTCCAGCGGTTCGGTGATCGTCACCCGCGGCAGACCGTCCAATTCGGACCGTACCTGCTCGCGGACCGCCGGGTTCGGGTGCACCGGGAACAGCACCTGGACGTCGGGATGCTCGGCGACCATGAGCCGGACAGCCGCGAGCGTGCGGGCGAGCGGTTCGCCCCACGATTCCCGGCGGTGCGAGGTCACCAGGACCAGTCGCTCGCCCGCCTCGGCGATCTCGATCTCCAGCAGTGCGAGAGCCGTGTCGCGCGCGGGAAGATCGCGCGCCGCGATGGCGAGTACGGCGTCCACCACGGTGTTGCCGGTCACCGCGATCTGTTGCCGCGCAATGCCTTCCGCGCGCAGCGCGGCCGCGGCGCCGATGGTCGGCGCCAGGTGGAGCGCGGCGATGCGCGCGATCATCTGGCGTGTCCCCTCTTCGGGGAACGGCGCCGCGAGGTCATGCGTCCGCAGCCCCGCCTCGAGATGGACGACCGGGACACCCCGCCAGAACGAGGCGAGCGCGCCCGCCAGGCCCGTCGTCGTGTCGCCTTGGACGACCAGCGCGGCCGGGGCGCACCGTCGCAGCGCGTCGTCGATGGCCGGGAGCAGTCCCGAGACGAGTTCGGCCTGGCTTCCGGTGATCCGCGGCGGCACGTCGAGCCAGGCGTCGACGCCGACACCGAAGGGCACCAGCGCCTGCTCGACCATGCCCTCGTGCTGGCCGCTGTGCACCAGCAGCGGCCGCAGCCCGGGGTGCGCGTCCAGCGCCAGCACCAGCGGTGCCAGTTTGACCGCCTCCGGGCGAGTCCCGGCCAGCAACATCACGTCCATGATTCGGTGCTCCTTCCTGCGCCTTGCGGGACACCCTCGGATTCGAGTGTCCGGGAAAACCCCGTGTCCGGCCGGGCGGACGGCGTACGAGGGGCGTACGCCGTCCGCCTGCTTGGCCGTACCGGTCAGGCCCGCGACCTGGCGAGCCGCCGGTTGCGGCGATACGCGGCGTACACCGCGACGATCCCGAGCACCACCAGGATCACGCCGACGGTGAGCCACCACCCGATGTCGGCGCCGGTGGCGGCCAGCGTGCCCACGCCGCCACCCGCCACGCCGACGCCCGCGCCTGGCATCTTGTACATTTCCGCCTCACCTCAGTCCGGTCAGGCCGCGGTCGCCGAGCGCCGCTTGCGGATCATCCAGGTGCCCGCGGGAATCGCGACGGCGCCAAGCAGACCGAGGCCGATCCACAGACCCGCGCCGGACGCGAGCGGCATCGGCGGCGCGGCCGGGCCGCAGGTCGCCGAGGACACGATCACGTCACCGGAGCCGAGCGCGTCGAGCCCCTCGCCGAGCAGCTTCACGTGGAGGCCGTTCACGGTGAGGCTTCCGTCGGGGTTCTTGATCTGCTCGTTGAGGATGATCGTCGCTACATTGACCGGGCCGAGACCGACCTTGAGCTGGGTGTTCGCGGCGGGTTTCGAGTCGACGGCGCCCAGGCTGCCGAGGTTGGCGCCGACCAGCGTGGTGCTGCCCTCGACACCCTTCTGCGTCGCGGTGCACACGGCTTCGACGGCCTTGACCCCGACGGTGCCGAGCGCCTTCTGCAGCAACGGCAGGCCGACGTCGGCGGTGCTCGCCTTCGCCGTCACCGCACCGGAGTTGTCATCCCGCTTCGCTTCGGTGTTGATCGCGCCGGCGGTGAGGATGCCGGTCAGATCCACTTTGGCCAGGCTGTTCTGGACGGGACCGTTGGTGTTCGCGGCGGCCAGTGGCCCCGCCTTCACCGCGTCCAGGCCGAGGAGCTTCACATCGACCTTGACGCCATACGCGGAGCCGTCGCCGGGCGCCGCGTACGCGGGTGCCGCTCCGACGAGGGCGATGCTCGCCACCACCGCGGCGAGCAGACCGCTTCGTCGCATGAGGTGCCTCTTCATCAACTGATCCTCCGATTGTCTTCCCAAGGCGCACCGCTACGCGGATGAATACCGCCTCCAGAATTCGGCACGCGGACCCTGTATCGCCGGGGCCCGCGGAAATGGCACAGAAGAAACTGGCGAATCACCGGTTCGGGTGGATTTTCGACGCTTTTCACCAGGTCGGTGGAACGTTCACTCTCTTGGTCTAACAAGTTGCCGGCACAAGGGGCCGAAAGGCCCAGTCGGCTCCCCGGTGCAGGGGATCCCGCTGGCCCCCGGTCGCCGGAATGGCTTACGCTCGAACCGGGGTCCGCAGGTTCGTCGAGAACGTCCAGCCGTCCGGCAATCATCGACAGCGAGAGGATCGTTGTGGCCGTAGCGAGCGCTCCCATGTCAAGTCCCGCAAGGTTTCCGCTGCGTATCGCGGTCCTCGCGGTGCTGGCGGCCGGGGTGGGTCTGGTGCTGGCCGAGCGGCTGTACCGCGAAATCGAAGTACAGCTGGCAGGTTTGATCCTGCGGGTCATCACCTCATCGGGTGTATACGTCGTGGGCTCCCGGGAAACTGTCTACTTTGGGTTATCGAGTGATACTCCGTTCGGGTTACGGATGACTCCGGAATGCTCGTCGGTTTTTCTCTTGCTGCCGTTGTTGTTGGTGACCTCGGTCATGTTGTATTTCCGGCCGAATAATGCCAAGAGGCTGTTTTTGTCACTGTTGTCGGCGGCTGTCGTCGTGTTTTTTGTCAACCAGTTGCGCATTCTGACGATCGTCTGGCTCGTGTTCGGCCTCGGCACCGACGAGGGCTACTACTGGGGTCACACGCTGCTCGGGTCGATGGTCAGCGTGCTCGGTGGCGCGGTGTCGCTCGTGCTCTTCGTGTGGCTCGCCACCCGCAGGACGAAGGCGGGCAGGCACGCCGCGAAGGCCGCGTCATGAGCGGAGGCGGGCTGAAGATCCTGCTGGCGGTCACCCAGGCGTTCGCGCTGACGATGAGCGTGGCGTTCATCGTCTACGTCGTCGTGATCGTCGTGCCCTACCTACGGCGCAAACCGGCGCCGGTGGGCGATCCCGACGACTTCGTCTGGCACTTCTTCGTGCCTTGCCGCGACGAACAGACCGTCATCCGCGAGACCGTGCGGTACCTGCGGACGACGTTCCGGCGCGCGCACGTCTGGGTCGTCGACGACGACTCGGAGGACCGCACCGCCCGCGTCGTCCGCTCGCTCTGGCGGCGCAACGGCGCCTACGACCCGTACCTGCACCTCGTGCCGCGCACGCGGCCGGAGGCGCGAACGGGAAAGGGCGATGCGCTCAACGCCGCGTATCAGGCCCTCAACGACTGGATGGGACCGGACGCGCGTCGCGACGACGTCGTTGTCGTGGTGGTCGACGCCGACGGGCGTCCCGCCCCGAACTGCCTCGAGGTGTGCGCCGCCGGGCACCTGTTCGGCGACGGGACGATCGGCGCCGTCCAGCTCGACGTCCGGATGAGCAACGTGACCACCCGTCCGCCGGGCCGGACGTGGTTCTCCCGCGCGTTCGGGCTCAAGCTCGCGCAGTTGCAGGACCTCGAGTTCCGCACCGCGATCGCGGCCATCCAGACCTCGCGCGGCTTCACCGGCACGATCTCGATGGGCGGCAACGGGCAGTTCACCAGGCTGAGCGCGCTCGACTCGATCGCAGGCGAGGACGAGCAGCCGTGGCGCGGCTCGCTGCTGGAGGACTTCGAACTCGGCGTGCACCTGCTCACCGCGGGCTGGCGTACCGGGTTCACCCCGGATTCCCATGTGGCGCAAGAAGGTCTGTACAGCCTGCGGCGCTTCCTCGTGCAGCGCACGCGCTGGGGTCAGGGCACCATGCAATGCGCGCGGTATCTGCGGCGGATCTGGGACTCGCCGCACGTCAGCACGCTCGGCGCCGCCGAGATGATGTACTACCTGGCGCAGCCGTGGATGCAGCTGATCGGCTCGCTGCTCTACCCGATCCCGTTCGTGCTGCTGCTGATCAGCACCGCGGGCGATCCGGCGCAGGTGTGGACGTGGTTCACCGGCGGTGCCTGGATCCTCTTCGCGATCTACGGTTCGTTCGGGCTGCTGCCGTTCGTCGTCTGGGGCCCGATCTACCAGATGAAATGCCTGCGCAGCAAGAACATCCTGCGCGGTATCGGCATTGGGCTCGCCTACGCGGCCTACATCTACACCTTCTACATCACGTCGTGGCGCGCGCTGTTCCGGCTGATCCGCGGCCGCAACGGCTGGGCGAAGACGCGGCGCAACACCGAACAGGCCGCCGGGGTGAAGGTCGCGCTGGACAGCTGAAACCCGCGTGCGGTCCAGAGTGGACTCCGCCATGATCGGCGGGGTGAACGTAGCTGTCGAACCTCCCGCCCGGCTCGGCGAAACGGCGCTGCCGGACGGCCGGGTGCTCGGCTGGGCCGAGTGGGGCCCGGCCGACGGCGTGCCGGTCCTGTTCAGCCCCGGCGCGGCGACCAGCCGGACGCTGGGTTTCGGTGCCGACGTCGTCGGCGAACTCGGTATCCGGCTCGTGTCGGTGGACCGGCCGGGACTCGGTGTGTCCACATCGGACCCCGGCCGTGGCTTCGCCGACTTCTCACGGGACATCGGCGTGCTGTGCGCGGATCGTGGGCTCGGTGTTCCCGCGATCGTCGGGAACTCCCAGGGCGCGCCGTTCGCGCTGGCCTGCGTCGTCGAAGGCGTCGCCGGCCCACTCGCGCTGGTGTCGGCCGCCGACGAGGTCTCGGCGCCCGAGTTCTGTGGCGTGCTTCCGGATGCGTTGGCGGCGTTGGTGCGTCAGGTCGCTGAGGACCCCGACAGCGCCGAAGCCTTCTTCGCGGGCTTCAGCGCCGAGGCGATGCGAGACCACGTCCTGGCGTCAAGCCCTGACGTTGACGTCGCCGTGTACACCGCTCCGGCCTTCGACGCCGCGTACCGCCGCGCGCTCGCCGAAGCGTTCCGACAGGGGAGTGCTGGGTACGCGCGTGACACCGTCCTCGCGATGGGGCGCTGGCCGTTCGACCTCACGCGGATCACCACGGCTGTCGACGTCTGGTACGGCGAGCTCGACACCAGTCACTCACCCGACAACGGCGTCACCCTGTCCGCGCGGATCCCCGGCGTCACCCGGCACGTCGTCCCGGACATCGGGGGCGCGCTGCTCTGGACGCACGCCCCCGAAATCCTCCGTGACCTGCTGACCCGAGTGCGTTTAGCGGGCTAAACGCACTCGGGCGGGCTCACCAGACCGGCTGGACCTGCACGTCGTCGGCCTTGACGTAGGCGATCCGGTGCCCGAACTGGATCTGGACGTACCGGAGCTTGCCCTTGACGACGACATGCTGCGCCGGGTCGAACGTCGTGGCCGAGAAGTACTCGGACCCGACCGTCCCGCCCGAGGAGTACCGCTGCCCGGCCGCGAACGTGTACGGGAGCGGCACCAGCTCCTGCGGCGGCACGTTCGACGGGTAGGCCGAGGCTTCCGGGAAGGCCCGTCCGTAGACCGGCACCGACGCGAGCCCGGGTTTCGGCGTGACGGCGAACCCGAACGCGGGCTTCGCGGTGCGCTCGTCGCGCGGGTTGTGGAACCAGCCCTTCTGGCCGAGGTACCAGATCGCGGTCCAGTCGCCGCGGGTTTCGGCGACGACGTACCGCTGCCCGGTCGCGACCCTGCTCCCGACGTCGGCGACGTCCATTGTGGACGGTGAGCCGTCGGGGTGCAGTCCGGCGTCGAGCAGCAGCGGCGCGGTGTCGCTCGGCTCGGTGTGCAGCACGACGGCCTCGGATCCCCTTGCCGGGCAAGGCTTTCCGGCACCGTCGCAGCCGGTGAACGCGGGCTGGTTCGTGGCGAAGTCCGGAGCGATCGTGACCAGTGGCGAGCCCGGCCTGCCGAAGCCGTCCAACGGCGCGCCGAGCAGGTCGAAGTAGTGCGACCAGTCCCAGTACGGGCCCGGGTCCCAGTGCATGCCCTTGATCGTCGCCGGGGTCGTGCCCGGCACGTTGTCGTGGCCGATGATGTGCGCGCGGTCGAGCGGGATGTCGTACTTGCGCGCCAGGTAGCCGACCAGCTTCGCCGACGCGCGGTACATCGCCTCGGTGTACCAAGTGCCCTTCGCCGCGAACCCCTCGTGCTCGACGCCGATGGACTTCGCGTTGACGTACCAGTTGCCCGCGTGCCAAGCGACGTCCTTGGTCGGCACGTGCTGGGCGATCAGGCCGTCCGCGGAGCGGACCGTGTAGTGCCAGCTGACGTAGGCCGGGTCCTGGGCCAGCTTGAGCACCGAATCCCAGTAGCCCTCGGTGTCGTGGATGACGATGTGGTCGATCTTCTGGTCGTTCGGCCGGTCGGCAATGTCGTGGTTGCCGTAGCCGCCGTCGGGCAGCTGCTGGTAGGGCGCGGGCACCGATTCGCACGCGACCCGTTTCGGGCACTCCGGCGCGGGCGGCGCGTCGGCGCGGAGCCCGAGCGCGCCGAGCTGGCCGCGAGCCGGGGCGAGCCCGGGAGCCGCGGCCAGGCTGATGCGCTGGCCGTCGTCGGTGGTGCGGGACGTCCCGGCGGCGATGGTGTCGAAGACCTCGTCGGCGAAGGCCTGCGCGGCGGCCGTGCCGTCGGCGCCGCTGTAGCGCGCGACCGCGCCGTACCAGTCCGCCGGGTTGTCGCTGCGGACGCCGAGTTTGCGCTGGTAGTCGGCAAGCAGCGCGGCGCCGCCCCGGACGTTGGCGGCCGGATCGGCGCGCAGTGTCGCCGGGTCGGTGTGCGTGAGCGCCGCCGCGGTGTCGACGGTCTGCAGGCCGGGCGCGGGAGGGGCCGGGGCGGGAGCGCTCGGGCGCAGGGCGGGCCGGGCGCTGTCCCCGCGCGGGTCCTCGGTGCCCTCGTCGTGATGGCTGCCGCCGGAGCCTGCCGAGCGCAGATCCGTGAGGTGCATCGGGCCGTAGCCCGCCGCGGTGCTGGGCGTCCCGTGGTTGGTGTCCCAGCGGGACTCGAGATAGGAGACGCCGAGCAGGACGTTGAGCGGCACGCCGAACTCGCTCGCCGCGGCGGCGAAGTCGCCCTGGCGTTGCTGATCGGTGGGGGCGGCCTGAGCCGGGGCGGCGGTGGCCAGCCCGGCCAGGAGCGTGGTGGCGGCGATCGCGGCGGCGGTGCGGCGCGACATACGTGACTGCATGAAGGCACTCTCCAGTGGTCGGGCAGCCGATGGCCAAAACCTAACCAGAACCGGCGCACCCCGGGTAAGTCCCCGAGTGCGTTGAGGCAGATCTCAGAGTGCGTTTAGCCCGCTAAACGCACTCGCTGGCAAAGTGGAGGGCATGGTGGGGGTGACGGAACTGCTGGCCGACCGGGACCACGTCTTCGTCGGTTTCGACGGAGTGGTCTGCACGGTTTTCGACACCACGGGGGCACGTACCGCGGCGGACCGGCTGAAGCCGCTGGTCGGCCACGTCCTTCCGGACGAGGTCGCGGCCACCGGCGACCCGTTCGCCGTGCTGTCCTACGCCGCGAGCTGCGGCCCGAACACCGCGGACGCCGTCCACCGGCAACTGGCCCGGCTGGAACTCGAAGCACTGGTCGTCGCAGGCCCCGTGCCCGGCTCCGTCGAGCTGATCGGCGAACTCGCCTGGCGGGGATTCACTGTCACCGCGGTGGGCAACCAGTCGATGGACGCGGTGCGAAGCCACCTCTCGCTGCACGACCTGCAGTACGAGGTCAAACGGATCAGCGCCCGCGCGTCCGGCGATCCGGCCTTGCTCCTGCCCGGCACCGCGCTGATCGACGCCGCCGTGCGCGGAGTCGGCGCGTCGCCGGACCAGTGCGTGCTGATCGGCGGCACGCCGCCCGAACTCCAAGCCGCCCGGGCCGCCGGCGTCGCCACCATCGCGGTCGCTCCTGTCGCACCCCTCACGCCACCACCGGACGTCGTCGTCGCCGACCTCGCCGAGCTGCGTTTAGCGGGCTAAACGCAGCTCGGGCTCAGCGTGAGGGCACCTTTCTGCCCGGATGCACGGGCTTAGAGGCTCCGGGTGTCACGATCGATTTCGCCGGGTTCTCCGGCGAGACCAGCGTGCTGAGGAGATCATGCGTCGGCACACGTTGGCCATCGTCGACTCCGTGACCGAACTCGCCGAGCTGGGCCTGATCAGCAAGGCCACCGCCCAGGTCCGGGTGCACCCGGCGCCGCCGATGTTCAAGCTCTACCTGATCAACAACGAAGAAGCCTTCTTCGGCTTCTACCCCGTCCGCGAACACGTGATCAACTTCGGCGACGAGACCACGGCGATCTACGACCTGATGGGCAAGGACGCCGTCTTGTTCCACCACTCGATCAGCGACGACGACACTTCCACCGGCTCGCAGTACGTCGAGCAAGCGCGGACATGGTTTGAGAGCGTGTGGGACAGCGTTGCCGAGGACTTCCAGCGATGAGCCCTGCCGACCTGCTCACCCAGGCCCGCGTGCTCCTGCTCGACTTCGACGGCCCGGTCTGCTCCGTCTTCGCGGGCATCCCCGCGCCCGTCGTGGCCGATCAGCTCCGCGGAATCCTCGCCGAGGGCGGTCACGCCGAGCTGCCCGAAGACGTGGCCGTCAGCGCGGACCCGTTCGACGTCCTGCGCCACGCCGCCACCCTCGGCCCCGACGAGGCCCGCTACGTCGAAGCCGCCTTCACCGCCCACGAAGTCGAAGCCATCCCCACCGCCACACCCGCCGACGGAGCCCACGACCTCATCGAGGCCTGGCACGCCACCGGCCGCCCGCTGGCCATCGTGAGCAACAACAGCACCGCAGCCATCAGCGTCTATCTCGACCTCTACAACCTCCGGTCCGCCGTCGACACCGTCTCCGCCCGCACCAGCGCCGACGTCGCCCTGCTCACACCCAGTCCGTACCTGCTCCGCCAGGCGATCACGACGCTGGACGCCGCCCCGGGCGATTGCGTGTTCGTCGGCGACTCGGTGACCGATATCCAGGCCGCCCACGCCGCAGGCGTCCCAGCCCTCGGCTACGCCAACAAGCCCGGCAAACACGCCAAGTTCGCCGCCGCTGGAGCGGACGCGATCACCGAGACCCTGGCCGGCCTGGTCCCCGTCTCATGAAGGTCCCCGCGGAACTCGCCCGCTCCATCCGCACCCGCTGGCCGAAC
Organism: Amycolatopsis sp. NPDC059027; assembly: GCF_042739735.1. Taxonomy (NCBI): domain Bacteria; kingdom Bacillati; phylum Actinomycetota; class Actinomycetes; order Pseudonocardiales; family Pseudonocardiaceae; genus Amycolatopsis; species Amycolatopsis sp. NPDC059027. The sequence goes on from NZ_JBHYIK010000083.1 coordinate 33,844, forward strand.
CGCGCCGACCAGTGGCTCACCGCCGTCGAACCCGAGCTAACCGACCTCTGCCACCGCCACAACGCCACCCCGCACCGCATCCTGCCCGCGCGATACGCGCTCGTTGTCGCAGCCAGAACCCCGGACCAGAACCTCATCCTGCGCGCCACCCCCGACCCGGACGCCGATGCTCAAACCACTGTCGCGAAGGCCCTAGCCGACATCGACGTCGACCCTGCCATCCACGAGGCGACGACCACCGAAACCGGCGCATGGATCGTCATGGACCAGGTCATCCCAGGCATCCCACTCGCCGACGCTGCTCCGACCACGATCATGCTTGACAAATCTCACCGCCCCGCTCGGTGCCATAGCCACCGCACAACCGCCTGGCGCTTTGCCCAGTCTCATCGACTGGCTTCGGCAACGCCTCGTCGACGACAAACCCACTGATCTCCCGCCTGGCGAAACCCTCGCATCCATCGCCGAGCGTAAGTACGCCCTCGAAGTGCTCGACGAGTTGGCCGCTGGTGCCTACTTCGGTCTGTGCCATGGAGACCCATCGCCGTGGAATATTCTACAGGCGGCTGGGGGACAGTGGATGCTCATTGACCCGCGTGGGATTTGTGGCGAAGTCGAATACGGCGCGGCTCTTATGGCACTCAAAATCTCCGGCGCCGTGCCATCGCTGCCTGATGTAGCCGGACTGATCGCCGAGGCAGCGAAACTTGATCCCAAGCGTGCCCGAGCCTGGGAGATTGTTGCTCGTGCTGGTCGAGTCTGATATATCGGCATGTTCACGGGAGACGAACCGAGTCTTTGCTATTTTCGAGGTTGTTCTAGTCTGTGAGAGCCGGTGTATCTCTGTGTATAGATGAGTGATTGAGTGTGTTGCTGAGAGTCAGCATCTTAAGTATAAAGAGCGCCTCGACGTTCGGTACTGGTATTCAAAGTGTCCACTACGAAAGTGCAGACGTTAGTCGTTCAAGCTTTGCTCTATGGCGACAAGTCTTTCTGTGGCCTGGATAACTCCCAGCTCGCATGCTAAGGAGTACCAAATTTGGGCAGCGTCAAGTCGTTGCTGTGATTCCATGAGTTGACCTACCCTGAAAGAAAACTCTGAGGGCACAGATTCTGCGGCCATCCTAATGGCGGTCCCTTTTTCTAGCATGTTTGTTTTAAATGCCAGGAATTCGAGCAAGAAGATCGTCGTAGAGGCTGACTCGCTGTTTCCGTTTAAGTAAAGTTCTTCTAATCTTTTGTGGAGTTCATTAAACAGGAGATCCATGCTTAGACCCTTCTTTAGAAAGGCGCATGGAACGCATACTTTTTGCACAATGCACGCGTTGGCAAGACCAACCAGTCGGCGACCGTCTTTGTAGTAGTCCTTATCAATAATTCCCTCTTCGATCTTCTTTTGGATGATTAATTCCATGATTGGGTGGCCGCGCATGCTCGCCATGAGGGAACATGATAAAAAGTATGGACTATCAACTGGAAGGTTATCAGCTAAAGTGTGCCAAACTTCACCGGGTATAGTCGAAACGCGGGCGAAGTTTATCTGCTCTTCATCGCCTCCAGCTGAACGGCTTATTGTTGCTTTATTTTGTGCGTAGTCAACCAGGTAGTCGAATGCCTTGAATGATCTGCTGTCGCCTTTAATGAGGCAAGAGTTAGCGCCGTGAACTTTCTCGGTCGCCCACAAAAACGCGTCTTCAAAGTTTGCCTTAGGGTCCGCGGCTACGTCTTCCTTGGTAAGGTACCCGACACAGGCTGCCTTCAGCCAATCTTCAGGGATCTGAGCTTGGTAACCTGCTCGATATATGTCGACTGCTGCAGAGACTAGGGCGGCTCCGAGTCGGTTGCCGCCCTCGGAGCCCGTAAGCCAGCGCTGAAGAACTGCGGGGCCAGCTGCAATTAACTCGATTACGCCGTAGCCATTGTTGTGAGAATCAAGTGCAAAGGCAATACGCGGATCGCCGCGCAGTTTATACGCGTCAAAAAGTTCGGATTGATCGAGTTCTTTGGATAAGTAGGTGGCTGTGAAGTTTAGGAGCAATCTCTGCACCTCTGGCACTTGCAAGTTTGCGCGTTCTCCAACGCTGATAAACTGTTCGCTAAGCGTTTCTCGTTGCTTGGCTCTGATTGTAGCTACGACTACTGTTTTCAGATCACCAGATGCCAAAACTCGTAAGAGTCCGTCGTCTAATCCGTCGGGAGATAGGAACCTTTCTAGATCGTCCAGCCAAAGGATCTTGTTCTTGAAGCTATATCCAGCCCTGACGGCTGTTCGTAGCGTGGCGCCGTCTTGAGGAATTACGATGCGTAAACTATATTTTAAAGTATGGGAGTACCTCTTGACGGCTTCAAAAGCAGTCCGTGTTTTGCCTGAAGCTGAGTCGCCTTCAATCAGTACTAAGTGGTCTTCTTTCATCTTGGCGTCGAGCTCTTGGTCAATGCTTCTTGAGATGTAGGGCGTTACATAGTGAGCGCCCGCTGCTCTCATGGCGGAATGTGCCCGTAAGTCTCGATAGAGGTCCAACTTTTTCAAGGGTTTATCTGTCAAAAGACCTGAGGCTTTCATTGCCCGTAGTATCTCGTGCTGCTCACCTTTATGCTTTATTGCCAGCTTAGGTAAGTCGGCCAGAGGCTTTGCGATGGCTGTGAAGAAGGTTGCAGCAGCTGCAAGAACGGCCGATGAACTTCCAACGGCAACGGGCAGGCTACCAAGAAAGGTCATGGCGGCAGCGGAAATTGTCAGAAATGCGAATATTGCCAATAGTATGCTGCGAATTGGCATTAGGTCACTCAACCGCCTCTTCTGGAGGTAGTTATACTTTTATGTGGCAACATCCTACAGCAGGCAGACTGTAGGTGTGCAAGAAAGACTATTACAGTGGACTGCGGGAAGATCGAATAGCTCGATGGACGACTGTCGTCGGCATGCGGCGCGGACAGTGGTTTCATGGGCGTGTCAAACTAGTATCCGGTGCTCGGTTGGTCGATCAGTGTCGATGTTGATCAATTCGTCTAGATCTCGTTTGTGTGGAACCGTCACAGTGGTTGGCGTGTGTTTGTTGCCGAATTTGGCTCCATGGGATCAAGGAGCCGCCGTCGGCGGCGCGCACGTCACCACGCGTACGGCGGCCCCGCCCGAGTGCGACACGACGGCCTGCCGCTCCGCTCCGGCCGTCGGCCGCCGGGCAGGCCCGCCGACGTGGCGGTGAGGCACGCGCGCCGTCGACGGCGACTGACAACCCTGTGAGCCGCATATGGGCATAGACGCGATCAAGCCGCATGACGGTACGTCCTGCCAGGTCACCATTGGCGGCCGTTCCTCGCAGGCGATCGTTTAACACCGGCCCGCCAGCATCAAGGGCGCCGTTGGCGTCGCTTCGCGATGAGCTGCGCTCACCCTTGACGCCGACGCCCCGGCGCTAACTGCGGCAGAGGCGAGGAAGACGGGGGAGGGCAGCCATCACGTCCGGTGCCCCCCGAGCCCGACCAGCCGGAGAGGTGCCGACGATGAAGCAGCCGAGCCGACGACTCAGCCCGAACCAGGCCTCGTTGTGGAGCCGCTTCGAACTGGTCGACTGGCAGGCACGGGTGCGCCACGCGTGCACCCGCGCGCGTGCGGGCGCGGGCATACTGAACGTGTCCGCCCGGGCCGGATCGTGGGCGCCGCGTAATCCTCGCGAAATGAACCGGCTGGTCAGGCGCTCAGGAGGCGAGTTTCACCAGCGTGAGGGCACCCTCCTTGCGAAGCTGGCACTCCCGTGGCTAGAGTGCTAATTGCACGGCCCGAACACGCCCCGGCACCCGCGACGGCGGGGGTGGTAGGAGCCGTAAGTCATTACGTACCTGCCAACGCTTTCGACGACCGTGGAGGTCAACCCGGTGAGCGTGAACATCAAGCCGCTCGAGGACAAGATCGTTGTCCAGACGAGCGAGGCCGAGGAGACGACCGCTTCCGGCCTCGTCATCCCCGACACCGCCAAGGAGAAGCCCCAGGAGGGCAAGGTTCTGGCCGTGGGCCCGGGCCGGATCGACGACAAGGGCAACCGCGTCCCGCTGGACGTGGCGGTCGGCGACGTCGTCATCTACTCGAAGTACGGCGGCACCGAGGTCAAGTACAACGGTGAGGACTACCTGATCCTGTCCGCCCGCGACGTGCTGGCCGTCATCAACTGACGACCGCTCGCAGCGCATGACGCCCCGGGCCCCGCACAAGCCGGGGTGCGGGGCGTTCTTGCGTTCAAGAGACACCGAAAGGTAAGCGGAACTCGCTATGCCCAAGCAGATCAGTTTCGACGAGGACGCTCGTCGCGCGCTGGAGCGCGGGGTGAACAAGCTCGCCGACGCGGTCAAGGTCACCCTCGGCCCGCGCGGGCGTCACGTCGTGCTCGACAAGAAGTTCGGCGGCCCGACCATCACCCTCGACGGCGTGACCGTCGCCCGTGAGGTCGAGCTGGACGACCCGTTCGAGAACCTCGGCGCCCAGCTCGCCAAGAGCGTCGCCACCAAGACCAACGACGTCGCCGGTGACGGCACCACCACCGCGACTGTGCTGGCCCAGTCGCTGGTGAAGGTCGGCCTGCGCAACGTGGCCGCCGGCGCCAACCCGGCTTCGGTCGGCCGCGGCATCGAGGCCGCCGCGGAGAAGGTCGTCGAGACCCTCAAGTCCAAGGCGACCCCGGTCAAGGGCCGCGACAACATCGCCCAGGTCGGCACGGTCACCTCGCGTGACGCGGCCATCGGCGCCCTGCTCGGCGAGGCCGTGGAGCGGGTCGGCGAGGACGGTGTCATCACCATCGAGGAGTCGTCCACGCTGGCGACCGAGCTCGTGGTCACCGAGGGTGTGCAGTTCGACAAGGGTTTCCTGTCGGCGCACTTCGCGACCAACCCCGAGGACCAGAAGGCCATCCTCGAGGACGCTTACATCCTGCTGTTCCGCGAGAAGATCTCGGCGCTGGCCGATCTGCTCCCGGTGCTGGAGAAGGTCGTCGAGGCCAAGAAGCCGCTGCTGATCATCGCCGAGGACGTCGACGGCGAAGCGCTGTCCACCCTCGTGGTGAACTCGCTGCGCAAGACGATCACCGCGGTCGCCGTCAAGGCGCCGTTCTTCGGTGACCGTCGCAAGGCGTTCCTGGACGACCTCGCGGTCGTCACCGGCGGCAACGTCATCTCGGCCGAGATCGGCCTGAAGCTGTCCGAGACCGACCTCGGCTCGCTGGGCCGTGCGCGGCGGGTCGTCGTCACCAAGGACGACACCACGATCGTCGACGGTGCGGGCACCAAGGACGCGATCGACGGCCGGATCGCCCAGATCCGCAAGGAGATCGAGACCACCGACTCCGACTGGGACCGCGAGAAGCTGCAGGAGCGGCTCGCGAAGCTCGGCGGCGGTGTCGCGGTGATCAAGGTCGGCGCGGCGACCGAGACCGAGCTGAACGAGCGCAAGCACCGCATCGAGGACGCCGTGGCTTCGACCAAGGCGGCCGTCGAGGAGGGCATCCTGCCCGGCGGTGGCTCGGCGCTGGTGCACGCGGTCAAGGAGCTCGAGGGCGGCCTCGGCCTGACCGGTGACGAGGCGACCGGCGTCCGGATCGTCCGTGACGCGCTGACCGCGCCGCTGTTCTGGATCGCGACCAACGCGGGCCACGAGGGCGCTGTCATCGTCAGCAAGGTCCAGGAGCAGAGCTGGGGCCAGGGCTTCAACGCCGCCACCGGCGAGCTCACGGACCTGATCGGCGCCGGCATCGTCGACCCGGTCAAGGTGACCCGGTCCGCGGTGGCGAACGCCGCGTCCATCGCCCGGCTCGTGCTCACCACGGAGAGTTCCGTGGTCGAGAAGCCGGCAGAGGAGGAGCCCGCCGCGGCCGGTCACGGCCACGCGCACTAGCTCCACCGGTTCGTCCCGAAGCGGGGCGGCACTCCCACCGGAGTGCC
>NZ_JBHYIK010000084.1:0-24542 GCF_042739735.1 Amycolatopsis sp. NPDC059027
GCGTCCAACGCACCGAACGCCACATTGGGTGCGTCCAACGCACCGAACGCCACATTGGGTGCGTCCAACGCACCCAATGCCACATTGGGGCGCTCGAGCCACGCACGGGTCCGACCCCGGTCCGACCCCGCGAGTCCGGCCCAGGGCGGACGCGCCGGGCAGGCCCGGAACGCCAGGATTCCCTTGTCACGAAAGGGGAATCCATCATGCACCTGCTCGCAGCCGAGCGGATCAAGCTGCTCAGCACCCGCTCACCGTGGGCGTGCGCGCTCCTCGCCCTCGCCGTCACCACGGGGTTCGCGATGCTCGTCGCGGGCGGCGCCAGCGAGTCGACGGACCTGCCGACGGTCGCCACGACGCAGTTCGGCTACCGGTTCGGTCTCGCCGTCGTGCTCACCCTGGCCGCGCTAGCGGTGACCACCGAGTACCGCACCGGCACGATCCACACGACGTTCCAAGCCGTGCCGACACGGACTCCGGCGCTGGTCGCGAAGGCCGCGGTCGTCGCGGGTTTCGCGTTCGTGCTGGGGGAACTGGCCGCCTTCGGCGCGTGGGCCGCGTGCCTGCTCGTCGCCCCGCCGGGCGCGGATCTGGTACTCGACAGCGCGGCGGACTGGACCATTCTCGCGGGCACCGGGCCGGTGTACGCGCTGGCGGCGGTCGCGGCGGTGGGCATCGGCCTGCTGGTCGAGCACAGCGCGGGAGCCGTCGGCGTGTGCATCATCTACGCGCTCATGGCCGAGGAACTGATCAGCGCGATCCCTGAGATCGGCGAGCCCATCCACCGGTGGCTGCCGCTCAACGCCGCGACCAAGTTCCTCAGCGGCGCCGGCGGCGCGAGCGGCGGACGCGGCGGCGGCAACGCGAACATCCTGTCCGACTCGCCGCTGCCGCAGCCGTTCGCGCTGGCCTACTTCGCCGCGTTCGCGCTCGCGGTGCTGGCGGCGGGCGTGCTCACTGCTCGACGACGGGACGCGTGATGCCGGTGAGCTTGTCCGGGTTGACGACGTCGTAGAAGGCGACGATCTTCCCGTCCCGGATGCTCACCGCCTGCACGTGCTCGTCCATCGGCAGGTAGCCCTCCGCGGCGGGGGCCGGCGGCATGTAGATGCCGAGGTCGCCGTTGACGAGCACCGCCGCGCCACGGCCGAACGCGCCCGGCGGGTACTTGCGCTGCAGCCCGGTGTAGAAGCGCACCAGCTTGTCCGCGCCGACGATGATCTGGCGCGTGGTGCGGCCCTTGCCGTTGGAGTCGCCGATGAGCACGACGTCGGGATGCAGCACCTCGGCCACCGCGCGGACGTCGCCGGTCATCAGGGCGGTAACGAACTTCTCGAGGACCTTGGCCTGCTCTTCGAGGTCGACACGTGGCGGCGGATCGGCGTCGGCCAGCGCGCGCCTGCCACGGGAACCGTGCTGGCGCGCGGCTTCCGTGCTGCAGCCCAGGATTTCGGCGATCTCGCCGAAGGGCACGGAGAACGCGTCGTGCAGCACGAACGCGACGCGTTGTTCGGGGGTGAGCTTGTCGAGCACCACCATCGCGGCCATCCGGACGCCGTCGTCGCGCACGGCGGCGTCCAGCGGGTCCTCGCTCACCGGCTGTCCGAACGGGGTCACGATGGGTTCCGGCAGCCACTGCCCGACGTAGCGTTCTCGCTGTACCGGCGCCGACCGCAGCCGGTCGAGGCAGATGCGGCCGACCACGGTGGTCAGCCAGCCCCGCAGATCGCGGATCCCCGCCCGGGTGTGCTCGGCCAGCCCGCTCAGCCGCAGCCAGGACTCCTGGACGGCGTCCTCGGCGTCGGACCGGGCGCCCGTCAGCCGATAGGCGACCCCGATCAGGTGAGACCGGTGTTCGGCGAACTCGGCGGCGAGTCCGTCCAGGGCCGTGGGCGTGCTCATACGTCGAGTGTGCCGTACGGCGCCGGAACGGGGAGAACTAGAGTGGTTCCCGTGGCGGGACGTATTCGGGAGAGCGATATCGCGGAGGTGCGGGAGCGGAACCGGATCGACGAGGTCGTCGGTGAGTACGTGGCGCTGCGCCGCGCCGGTGGCGGCAGCCTGAAGGGGCTGTGCCCGTTCCACAACGAGAAGACCCCGTCGTTCAACGTGCGCCCCACGCATGGCACCTTCCACTGCTTCGGCTGTGGCGAGGGCGGCGACGTCATCAAGTTCATCCAGAAGATCGATCTGATCTCGTTCGTGGAGGCGGTCGAGCGGCTCGCCGACCGGGTCGGCATCCGGCTGAACTACGAGGGTGGCGGCGGCAGCGTCCAGCGGGACCGCGGCACCCGCTCGCGGCTGATCGAGGCGCACCGGCTGGCGCAGGAGTTCTACGCCGAGCAGCTGCTGACCGACGAGGCACGGACCGCGCGGGACTTCCTGTCCGAGCGCGGGTTCGACCAGAACGCGGCGCGCACGTTCGGCTGCGGCTACGCGCCGGGCGGCTGGGACAAGCTGACGAAGTTCCTGCTGACGCGCGGGTTCGAGGTCAAGGAGCTGCTCGCGTCCGGGCTGTCGAAGGAGGGCCAGCGCGGCCCGATGGACCGGTTCCACCGGCGGCTGGTGTGGCCGATCCGCGACGTCGGCAACGACGTCGTCGGCTTCGGCGCGCGGAGACTGTTCGACGACGACCGCATCGAGGCGAAGTACCTCAACACCTCGGAAACGCAGATCTACAAGAAGTCGCAGGTCATGTTCGGCCTCGACCTGGCGAAACGCGAGATCGCCAAGCGGCACCAGGTGGTCGTCGTCGAGGGCTACACCGATGTGATGGCGATGCACGCGGCGGGCGTGCCGACCGCCGTCGCCTCGTCCGGGACGGCGTTCGGCGAGGACCATATGAAGGTCCTGCGGCGGCTGATGATGGACGACGACGCCTTCCGCGGCGAAGTGATCTTCACCTTCGACGGTGACGAGGCGGGGCAGAAGGCCGCGCTCAAGGCGTTCGAGGGGGACCAGACCTTCGCCGGGCAGACCTACATCGCGGTCGCGCCGGACGGCATGGACCCGTGCGAGCTGCGCCTGGCCAAGGGCGACGCCGCGGTGAAGGACCTGGTCGCGCGGCGGACTCCGCTGTTCGAGTTCGCGATCAAGAGCATGCTCAAGCAGTTCGACCTGGACTCGGTCGACGGCCAGGTCGCCGCGCTGCAGAAGACCGTCCCGATGGTCGCCTCGATCAAGGACCGTGCGCGCAGGGACGGCTACGCCTCGAAACTCGCCTGGTGGGTGGGCTGGCAGGACGTCGCCCAGGTGGTGAACCGGGTTCGCGGCAGCGCGGGCGCGGCCGACAAACGGGGCGGCGTGGCGGCTCCCGCGCGACGTCAGTCCCAGCGGCAGCAACAAGAGGCCGCGGCGTCCGCCGCCGCGGAGGCACAGGACCTGCCGCGGCCCGCACCGGACGACCCCCGCTTCATCGGGCAGCGCGAGGCGCTCAAGGCCGCGCTGCAACAGCCCGCGATCGCCGGGCCGGAGTTCGACTCGCTGCCCGAGGAGGCGTTCACCCACCCGGTGTACGTCGCGCTGCACCTGGCGCTGCTCAAGGCGGGCGGCGCGGCGTCGGGCCTGACCGGACCGGCACTGCTGGACGCCGCCGCGCCGCACTGTCCACAGGGGACGGTCCGGCGGGTGCTCAGCGAGCTGTCGGTGGAACCCTTGCGCGCCAAGGGCGAGGTCGACTCCCGCTACATCTCCGGGGTGCTGGCCGGCGTCCAGGAGAACCTCGTCGGCAGGCAGATCGGCGAGATCAAGTCGAAGCTGCAACGGCTGTCCCCGGTCGAGGCGCCGGACGACTATCGCGCGTTGTTCGGCGACCTCGTCGCGCTGGAGCAGTACCGGAAGGCACTGCGGGAGCAGGCGAGCGGCGGCTGGGAATGAGCCTGCTGCGCCGGTTGCTCGGCGACCGGACCCCGGACGGTTTCCCCGGCGAGCTGGCCGAGGGCGAGAACGTCGTCGACAGCGCCCGCGTCGAGGGCGGCGGGCATCTCGTGGTCACCGCGCTCGGCCTCTGGATCCCGGACGGCGACGGCGCGCGACGCGTCGGCTGGCACCTGGTCGGCAAGGCGGCGTGGACCGAGGGCGTGTTCACGCTGACCGAGTCCGACGAGGCCGGCACGGCCGGGGGAGCGGTGCTGCTCGCCGACCGCGCGCCGGTGTCCTTCCGGCTTCCGGCACCGGGCAAGGTGCCGCACCACGTGCGGTTGCGCGTCGACGGCTCGGTCCGTTCGCGGCACCGGCAGGAGCTGGCCGGTGGTGGCGCGTGGTTCGTGCAGCGCAAGATCCCCGGCCGCGACGGCGTCGTGCTGCAGGCCCGGCCGGACCCGGGCACGGACATCGAGCTGGTCGCCGCCATCGCCGAAGAGGTCGCCGCGAAGCTGGTCAACCCCCGCGATTAGCAGTACGCTCGTACTGGTTGCAGCAGTACGAGCGTACTGTTTGCTGCGCGGAGGTGAACCATGTGGGATCCCGCCAAGTACCTCGACTATGCCGACCTGCGGGCCAGGCCGTTCTACGACCTCGTTGGCCGGATCGGTGCCACCAAGCCCCGACGTGTCGTCGATCTCGGCTGCGGGCCGGGAAATCTGACCGTCGACCTGGCGAAGCGCTGGCCCGAGGCGATCTTGGAAGCGAGCGACAACTCACCCGAAATGGTGACCGCGGCCCGGGAGCGTGGCCTCGACGCGCAGGTGCTCGACGTGCGGGACTGGGTGCCCGCGCCGGACACCGACGTCGTCGTGTCGAACGCCGTCCTGCAATGGGTCCCCGGCCACGAGGAGCTGTTGCGCCGCTGGGTCCGGCAGCTGCCGGAAGGGGCGTGGCTCGCCGTCCAGGTCCCCGGCAACTTCAACGCGCCCTCGCATGCGCTGACCCGCGAACTCGCCGCGTCGCCCGCCTGGGCCGACGTGCTCGGCAAAGGCTTCCTGCGCGACGAAGACGCCGTCGGCACCCCGCGTGCCTACGCCGACCTGCTCGCCGACGCCGGATGCGGCGTCGACGCCTGGGAGACCACGTACATGCAGCCACTGTCCGGCCCGAACGCCGTGCTGGAGTGGATCACCGGCACCGCGCTGCGGCCGGTCCGCGCCCGGCTGGGCGACGCGGACTGGCAGCGATTCCGCGCAGACCTGATCCCGCTGCTGGACGAGGCCTATCCGACGCGCCAGGACGGGACGACCTGGTTCGAGTTCCGGCGGGTGTTCTTCGTGGCCAGGGTCTGAGCGCTCACCGGCCCCGGCCGAACTTCTCGGACAGCTTGGCGCGGGCGACCCCGGCGGCACCCTGGACCATCGGATGATCGACGATCCGGCGGTAGGCCTGCACGAACTGGTCGTACCGCGCCCTGCCTGCCTTCGCGCCCAGCACGTAGCCAAGGCCCGCACCCAGCAGGAACTTCTTCATCCGCCCCACGCCTCCTGTCGATCTCGCCCCGACGGCCATTGTCCAGGAAAACCGGCCGCGGCGGGCGGGACGGTTAACAGGGGGGTGCCGTGCGGGGGCTCGGCGGCATGAGCTAAAGTTCTTCTCGTCGGACGGAGAGAACAACTCCGGCGACACGAGAAGTGAATAACGATCCCCTGTAGCTCAACTGGCAGAGCATTCGGCTGTTAACCGGAGGGTTCTTGGTTCGAGTCCAAGCGGGGGAGCGCAAGCCCAGGTCAGTGACCTGGGCTTATTCGCGTCCGGCCGCTCGACCGGCCGCCACCAGTCGATCCGGCGTGCTTGACGACTCGGGGATTGCCTGAAGCAGATGACCGAATGGGCCACGGCCTATGCTGCGCGACGTGGACATCACGCTGCTTTGGATAGTCGTCGCTCTGCTGATTCTGGGCATCCTCGCAGGCGCGAGCCGGGGTCCGGGCACCAGGTCCTTGGAGTACCGGCTGGCCCGGGTGGAACGCAAGCTCGATCTCGTGCTCGACCACCTCGGCATCACCGAGCCGGCCGGCGAGCTCACCGTGGAAGTGGCGGCGTTGCTGGCCCAGGGCAAGAAGATCGCGGCGGTCAAACACTACCGCGAGGCCACCGGCACCACTCTGCGCGACGCCAAGGACGCGGTGGACCGGATCGGCGGCGGCCCGACCCGGTGACCGGCCCCGCCCCCGATCAACGGCGGCTTCTGAATACCTGTTCGCAGGCGCGGTACCAACGGTCAGGTCTCGCTGCCGGACGCGGTCATTGGCCGTCGGCGAGCGCTTCGGTCATTTCTTCGTCGATCTTGCGCAGCAGGGCACGGTTCGGGCGCAGCGTGCCGTCGAGGTCGCGCAGCTGCCAGTTCTCGTCCACGTCCTGGTCGGTGATGACGGCTTCGACGTGCGTGTCGAGCACGCGCATGTGCAGTCCGTGCAGGACGCTGATGAACTGTTCGGCGGCTTTGCCGCCGCCGCGGGTGCCGTAGGTGAGCAGGCTCGCGGGCCGGTCGTGCCATTCCCGGTAGAGATAGTCCAGCGCGTTCTTGAGTACCCCCGGATAGCCCCAGTTGTATTGCGGGAACACGAACAGGAATCCGTGATAGCTCTGGACGAGCTTGCTCCAGGCCCGGGTGTGCTCGTGTTCGTACTGCTGCAACGCGGCCTTGACGGGCTCGTCCAGGAACGGCAACGCGATTTCGGCGAGATCGATCAGGTCGTAGCAGAGGTCGCTGTCCTCTTGCAGACTGTCGCGTGCCCAGGCGGCGATACCGCCGCAGATGCGGGTGGGCCGGGTGCTGCCGATGACGACAGCGACGCGTTTCTTGTCGGTCATGGCGCGCCCCTCTTGGTTGGTTCCACGTACTGTTGGTGTCACGAACCAAAATAGTTGGTGTCACGAACTCGGTCAAGCTAACCTGGCCACTGTGACCACTTCCTCAGCCCAAGGCGCCCGGACGTCGGACCTGGCGCTGGTCGACGGGCTCATGCAGCTGTCGTTCATCGTGCAGGCGATCCTGGGGCGCCTCGCCGGCGAACAAGGACTGTCGGTCACCCAGCTGCGGATGCTCGCCGTGCTCGACGACCGCGAGATCGGCATGCGCCAGCTGTCCGGCATCCTGGAACTGGAGAAGTCCAGCGTCACCGGCCTGGTCGACCGCGCCGAGCGGCGTGGACTGGTGCGACGGATCGCGGTTCCCGGCAACCGGCGCGCCGTCCACGTCACCGTCACCGAGGCCGGCCGGGCCGTCGTGCGCCTGGTGCGCGAGGCGGTCCGGGCCGAGCTCGGCCAGCTGGCGGGCACGCTGAGCGACAGCAGGCAGGATTCCTTTCGCCGCTCGATCGAAGCGCTGATCCGGCACTACGTCACCCAGCACGCCATTCCGTTGTGAGCCCGCGCCGGGAGATTTCCCCGGCACCGCAGGGTCAAGGACCCGGATGCGTTCGTGGCCCGGAGGGGTCCTTGCTCATGCGCAGGATCAAGGCGACCGCGTCCTCCGAGTGGGCGCCTGGAGTCAGAACTTCCTGCAGGAGCAGGCCGCGAATCGCGGCAACGGTGACGGTGGCCAGGGTCAGTGCTTCCTCGGCGTCGAGCCCTTCGCGTTCCGCGAGCGAGGCCAGCATCTTGGTCAGGTCGCCGAGCGAGTCGATGAACTCGCGAAATTCCTCCGGGCTGTACGCGGCCAGTCCTACGACGTGGAAGAAGCCGCGAATGCGGGACAGCTGTTCCGGGCGGGTGTAGGCCCGCCAGATCGCCACGACGAAGTCGTCGAAGGTGCCCTGCCGGGCGACCTCGAAAAGCGCCTCGTTGTCACGGGATCGCAGTGCTTCGAGCATGGCTGCCAAGACGCCCGGGAGCGACCCGAAGTGGTATCGCAGGAGGGCGTGGCTGGTCCCGGCCCGGGCGGCGACCTCGCGGAGCGACACCTCCGGCGAGGGAAGGGTACCGTCGAAGGCGTCGAGAAGCCGGGTCAGGAGACGCTCGCGTGCGTCGCCGGTGCGTTCCGTGCTTGACAGGATCACTCCCACAGTTTATCCATTGGAAAAGAGAGGTCGAGGGCGTTGTGCTGCGTCACACATGGTCGCAGCAGGCTCGCGACGGCGGAGGGAACGACTCGTGGGAAGACTTCGGATAACCGGCGCGACGGTCGTCGACGGGTCGGGTCGCGACCCCGTCGACACCGACGTCACCGTCGAAGACGGGCGTATCGCCCAGCTCGGTGCCTCCAGCGCATCCGGCGAGCGCCTCGACGCCGCGGGACTGACGATGACGCCCGGCCTGATCGACGCACACGTCCACTTAGGACTGTCGAGCCCGATCCAGCCGCAGTTCTCGTTCCGGCTCAGTGCCGCCGAGATCGCGGCGGACATCTTCGCCACGGCCGGCACGACGCTCGACGCCGGGTTCACGACCGTCCGGGACACCGGCGGGATCGACGGCGGCGTCGTCACCACGATCGCCAAGGGCAAGGTCAGGGGACCGCGCGTCCTGTCGTGTGGACCTGTCCAGTGCCAGACTGGTGGGCACGGCTACTACGGAGCTGACTGGGAACCCACCGAGCTGTGGAGCAGCCATCACGTTCCGGGTCTGTGTGCCCTGTCCATGATGTCGGGCAACGCGGACGAGCTGCGAGGCAACGTGCGCGAGGCCTTCCGTCGCGGAGCCTCCTTCCTGAAGCTCTGTGTGACCGGCGGAGTGGTCGGGGCGCACGACCGGCTGACCGACACCCAGTTCACCGTCGAGGAGATTGCCGTCGCCGTCCAGGAAGCCGCGGCACGGGGCACCTACGTGACTGTTCACGCCCACAACAACGACGGCATCCGGAACGCGGTCGAGGCCGGGGCGCGCTGTGTCGAGCACGGCACCGACCTCGACGAGTCCACGGCCACCCTGATGGCCGCTCGCGAGGTTGCCCTTGTGCCCACGTTCGCCGTCGTCGAGCAACTGCTGCGGGACACCGCTGGAACCGGCCTCGACGAGTCGGTCCGCGAGCGTGTGATGGGTGTTCGTGAGCGGATGACCGAGGCGCTCGCTGTCGCCAAGGAAGCCGGAGTACGGATCGGGTTGGGGTCCGATCTCATCGGTCCGGTGCAGGACCGTCGAGGCGACGAGCTCAGGATCCGCGCGGAACTCGAGACGCCGATGGACGCCCTCGTGGCGGCCACCAAGACCAACGCCGAGATCCTCGGCCTGGCCGATCAGGTGGGGGTCATCGCTCCCGGCATGCAGGCAGACCTCGTGTTGTGGAACGGAAACCCGCTCGAAGACCCGGAATTGTTCGCCGACCCCGCCAATGCCGTCCTCGTTCTCCAGGCCGGCCGAGTTGTGAAGGACCTCCGATGAGCACCATGTGGCAGGGTTGCCTCGCCGGCACCGACTACTTCGAGACGCGTTCCAGCGGTGGGCACGACTACGGCGTCTGGGTCACCACCCCACCGGGCTACGACCCCGCCACGACGCGAGCGCCTGTCGTGTATGTGCTCGACGGCAACTGGGCCGTGGGCATGACGGCTCCGCTCATCGTCACCCAGCTCGACCCCATGCAGCGGATCCAGCCGTATATCCAAGTCAGCGTCGGCTACGCGGGCGAGGAAGCACAGCACTGGGATCGGCTGCGCAACAGGGACCTCGTGCCACCCGGCGAGCCCATCGCCCAGGAACTCGTCGATGCCGTGGAGATGGGAGTTCGAGCGGGCGCGAGGACACGCGAGGAAGCCGACGCCTACCTCGCCGAATTACGTGACACCCACGCCGACGCGTTCCTGAGCTTCCTCACCGCGGAACTGCACCCGCGGATCGAACGTGACTACGGCACAGCCACGAGCGGTCACGGCCTTTTCGGCTACTCCTACGGCGGACTTTTCAGCCTCTACACCTGGCTCACCGGCAGCACGCTCTTCGAAAGCATCGGAGCGGGCAGCCCCGGCGTCACCGGTGAAGACAGCCGGATCTTCGCCCAGCTCCGAGAAATGGGGGACAGCCGGCCTGCCGCCGAGCTGCACGTGACCCTCAACGAGCAAGAGCTACTCGGAGACCTGGCCATCTACCAGAACCTCACGAAGAACGCGGCCACCGTCCTGCACCGCCTCACCTCCCGCGGCGCGGCCGTCACCAGCGCGATCCTGCGTGAAACGCATGTGACCGGCTTGCAGGCCTCCTTCCTCAGCTACCTCAGGACCTGCCGTGCCAGGCGCCGGTAAGGCCACGTCCGCAAGGTGGCCCTACCGGCCCGGGAGTCCTCTGTGGACACTGCTGGTTCAGGCGCGTGGGATCCGAGGCAGCAGCAGCCGCGGTCGCTGCTTTTCGGTGCCCTCCCGGGTCTTCACCTGTCCGGCGACCGCGTGTGCCCAGCCGAGCAGGTCACGGCGCAGGTCGCCGCTGTCCGGGAACGGCGCCTCCTCGTTGAGCTGCGTGACCGCGACGTCGAGGACCAGCGACTCGATCCGGCCCCAGCGCCGGTAGATCGTCACCTCGTGCACACCCGACCGCTCGGACACTTCCCGCACCGACGGCTGGTCCTGTCCCTCGGCGAACAACTCGCGCACGGCGTTGTGCACCGCCGCGCGGGTACGGGCCGTACGACCTCCAGGACGAGTTTCTGCCATGCGGCCAGGCTATCCGGCGGGACGAGCGACGGCATCGGAGCTGCCGGTCGCGGCAGGGGTACCCGGCTCGCCGGAGCGGCGTGTCCGCTGCCAGTGGGCGACCAGTGCGCGAGACAGCACCAGCAGCACGGCACCGTTGAGCAGGTGCCAGAGGAAGTGGGTGCCGAGCGGGAATCGGGCGCAGGCCGCGAAATCCAGGGTGCGGAACAGCAGCGCGCCGGCGAACAGGACCGTCGCCAAGGCGAACGCGCGCCAGTGCGCGGCCCGTTCCCGTTCCCTGGACAGGGCGAGTGCCACAGTGCAACCCGCGAGGGTCGCCAGTACCGGAAGATAGGGCAGCGAACCGTTGATGCTGCGGTTGCCGAACACCAGCACGGTCGCGGCGCAGACGCCGGCGAACACCAGCACTCCCAGCCACGCGCGAGACCAGGCCCAGCGCCAGAACCAGTGCAGGTACGCGGCCAGGTAGCAACAGACGAACACCCCGATCGGCACCACGTCCAGCAACTGCGACCACGCGGTGGCCACGGTGTGGAAGACGAAACTGCCCACCCCGATCACCGCCATCAACACCACGAGCACCGTGAGGCTGGCCGGAACCCGGGTTTTGCGCTGCATCCGCCAGACGATCACCGCCGCGAGGAGGAACACCGCGTTGCTCAGCGCGTTGACCGGTTCGGCCCAGAACGCCGGCGAAACCCGCTCGCAATAGTCGTGTAGGTGGTTCTGCCAGTTCACTCCCGCTGCTTTCTTTTCAGTGAATAGCCGAAAATTCCGACTGTCGCGGCCTTCCGGGGGTGGAGAATTACCTGCGAGATTTTACGCGGAACATAACAGGACTTTTCGCCGCGGCTTCGCAGTCGTGCCCTTCGGGCCACGAATCGTATCCGCGGTCCCAGGACGATCGTGTGATGTCCTCCTGGAGGAGGACCCGGGTCGTTTCGGGGCACGGCCGGACGCGGCCCGTGTTCTGACGTCTTCGCGGCCGTCCGGCGGCACCGTGGGAGTCACGCGGCGACTCGACCGCGCCCTCAGTCAGGACAGTCACCTTCGCCGACAGTGGTGCGCGTGTCGGCTCGGAAAACCGGTCCGCCGACGGGGCCGCCGTACCTGTTCTTGGCCTGGCTTATGCCGGCTGCGCCTGCGGCTCATCGGCCGCAGGTGGACCGATCGGCAGTTGAAAGAAGACCCAGAACTCGTGGAGGTCCTGCGGGATTTCCGTCCCCGGGTAGGGCGGCCTCTCGACGAAACCACGCGAGCGGTACAAACGCTGGGCCTCCACCATGAACCGGGCAGTGTCAAGCCTGACAGCCGACGCCCCCATCCGCTGCGCCTCTTCCAGCAGGCCGTCGAGCAGGAGCGAGCCGACGCGCAGGCCACGGCACTCAGGCGCCACGTACATCCGCTTCACCTCCACGACACCGAGCTCCAGAGACCGCAGGCCCGCCACCCCCACCAATCCGCGGTCCGAGTCCTCCGCCACCAGCAGCACATTGGACGAACCGCCGTACTCTCCCAGCGAATCCCGCAAGCCGGAAATATCCGTGGGTGCACCACGAAAACCAAACGCTTCCAGGAACTGCCGATGAGCCCTCGTCATGTAGTCCACCAACAGTGCGGTGACGTCCTCGGCCTCGTCAGCGAGATCGGCAGGTCGGATAGTGATAGACATGTTTCCAGTACCTCCTGGGTGTTCCTACCCGCTCGACGGGTAGCCGAACTTGTTATCAGCGGTTCGCCACCCTTGCTCGCCTGTCGTTGAGAGTACAGACGCTGTTCATAGAGCCGACCGGCGTAGGTGACCACGACATTTTTCCTACCCGGAAAAACCCGGGGTTTGTCCACCTTGGCCACCATGCCGGGCGTCGATGCGGCACGGGCGGTCGTGTACGGGAGCGGCAGGACCGAGCTGATGGAAGGCGGACCTGCGGCAACCGCGCCGACACACACGGACAGACGTGAGTTTTCTTCACTCGCCGATTGACGCACTGCCGAGCCGCACGCGCCCGTCCTCGCCGACCACAATGGACGGATGTCTGCGTCGCGAACGGAGCGTTCGCGACGAGGCAGCGCCGGAAAACCCCCGCTGTGCGGCGGGGGTGGTTGATTCCGGTTCGGGTGGGTCAGCGCGGGACGGGCTGGTTTTCCGGGAGTCCGGCGGGGGCGGCCTGGGCCTGCAGCTTCTGGGCGCGCCGGGCGAGGAGGATCATCACGGCGGGGAAGAGGACGTCGCAGATCAGGACGCCGCCGGTGTTGCCCGGCGCGTGGTCGCCGTTGGCGAAGAACTGGTAGAGGTGGCCGATCGTGGCGCCCCAGAGGAACATGCCGGCGCCCAGGCCGATCGTCACGCGTTCGCGCAGCGATGCCTTGACGGCGCGGAAGCCCATGACCGCGAGTCCGAGGTTGGCGAAGGCGATCTCGAAAACGAACGGAGTACGGGCGAAGCCGATCGTCTCGGCCATGTAGTCCGGGATGGTCAGGAAGCTCAGGGTCATCCACAGGCTGCCGAAGCCGAGTGCGGCGACCGCCCACCACCGCTGCCAGATCTCCAGTCGTTCGAGGCGGGTGTGCGCGCGGCGGGAGCGCACGAGCGCTCCGATGCAGGCGATCACCGGCGTGATCAGCGGGAAGCAGGTCTGGAAGGTGTAGCTCGTCGTGGTCATGCCCTGAGTCTTGCACGGTTAATATTAACTTGTCAACACTCGCGATATGGTGGGCCGATGGACGACGGACTCTCGGATCTGCTGCACCGCGTGGTCTCCCTGCTGGGGGAGCACGCGCGCCGGAACGCCGGTCGGGAAGGGGTGCTCAGCTACGCCCGGCTGCGGCTGCTCGGCGCACTGGAAGACATCGAGCCGGCCACCCAGCATCGGCTGGCGCGGTCCATGGGGGTCTCCGACCCCGCGATCAGCCGGGCATTGCGCCCGCTGGAGGAGGACGGACTGATCCGGATCACCACCGATCCGCACCACGGCCGCCGCCGGCTCGTCGGGCTCACCCCGGCCGGCCGCAAGGCCTACCATGTCGACGGAAAACCCCTCGCTGAACTGCTCCGTCGCGGTCTGCGCGGGCAAGGATTCCCGTATGACCGTTACCTGGCGGACACCCTGCGGCTGGCGGAAACCCTCGAATCCGCCTGACCGGAAAGCGCCACCGGTTACCGTCGGCATTCCTCGGCGGGTGTGCGCGAAATCTATGAAAATCTTTCGTATCGCCTGGCCGGTACCTTTCACCGGATAGCTTCGTACCGGGTGTGATCTTTCCGTAAGTGGTTCGGATACGTTCCCAGGCCGAAAGTCCTCGATCCCCGCCCGGTGAGTTCCGGGGCCGCCGGGCGGGCCGCATGCTGAGGATGTGGACACCGTGCTTTCCGCTCTCGCCGCGGGCACCCCGATCGTGGCGATCACCGGCCCGCCGGGGATCGGCCGGACGACCGCGCTGCACAAGGCCGGCGAGCGGCTTTTCGAGAGAGGGACGGCGGTCACGGCGATTCGCTTCACCCGCGACGGCGATGCCATACCGGTGCGGTCACCCGGCGCCGATTCGAGTTCCGTGCCGCTCGCCCCGGTCGTGGGCGCGCACCGGGATCCGGAGATCGCCCGGCTGGCCGCCTCGGCGGTGGCCGCCGATTTGCTGCCCGGTGGCCGCGGCGCCGCGTTGCTGATCGACGACGTGCAGTGGAGCGACCGCGACTCGCGCGCCGTCCTCGGCGCGCTGGTGCGCGGGCTGACCGGAAAATCGATCACCTGCGTGTGCGCGGTCCGTACGCCGATTCCGGTCGGGCAACTGCCTTGGTGGCGGAGCCTGCGGGACGACAACCTGGTTTCCTCCGTCCGGCTTCGGCCGATGGCGGAATGCGAGATCGTGGCCGAAATCGCGGCGGCCACGTCGGCCGAGCCGGACGACGAATTGATCGGCAGGGTCAGGGAGCTTTCCCGGGGTATTCCGGCCGCGGTACGCGACTCGATCGAGATGCTGCTGCACAACGGCACCATCCGCGTGCTCGACGGCAAGGCGCGTTGTGTGCCGCCCGCGTTCCCGGTGCCGTCGTCAGGGGACGACGGAGTGCTTCGGCGGCTCCGCGTTCTGCCTCCCTTGGCCCGTACCGCGGCGACCGCGGCCTGCGTGTTCGCGCCGCTCGGGGAGGAGGTGCCGCGCTTGGTCGCCGGGGTACTCGAGACGAGTGAAGCCGAGGCCGTGGCGTTGCTGGACACCTTGCGGCGAGAGGGAATTCTGCATCGTGGCCGGAATGGACACTCGTGGCGGGTGCTCGTGCCGGTCGTCGCTTCGTCGCTCACCGACGCCATGGCTCCCTTCGAACGCCGGCAACTCGCGGCCACGGCCATCACCGCGGTGTGGACGGGCGAAGCACGGTGCGACGACCTGGACTACCTGTGCGATCTGGTCGTCGACGCCGGAGGGCTGATCGACCGAGCCCTCGCCTTCCCCGCGCTGATGGAGCGGGCGAGCGAGGCCGGTGCGCGGTCGCCGTCGCGGGCGTTGCGGTGGCTCGACGCGGCCGTCGACATCGCGCAGAACCCAGCCCAGCGGGTGGCGGCCATGCTCGAGCGCATCGAGATCCGCCACATCCGCGGCGATCACGAATGTAGCCATCGCGATGCCCAGCAGTTGTTGACCAGCTTCGCCGGCCGGCTCGCGCCGGAGGTGGTGCAGCGGCTGCAAGCGCTGACGCATTGTGCGCCGGACACTGCCGGGCACGACGAAAAACCGCGCATGATCAGCTGATCGCGGCTTGAACGCGAGAGGCCGGTCTCGTTCGATTTGACTGCGCCGGGGTGCGTGCTACCTTGACCGAGGGGTGGGTTACCCGTTTAACCTGCGGCGATGACGGAGCACCGGTGGTTGACTCGTTGTGTTCGATGATCTGCGACCTCCCGGGGCAAGCGCTCAGAACGCGTCATGACCACCGTGTGACGGGGCGGGTTCCCGGCCGCGCTGCCCGGGTTGCCCGCAGCGGGCCCTCGCGCGGAATTGTCCATATTACGGTATTAGGATGCGGCGACGGTTGGCTGCCATCGGCGTCTCACTCAGTGCCCGCCTGAGCTTGCGCGGGTATGGAGGACCAGCGCGTGAGCGAAGTGGTGCGGCAGCTGCCGGTACGCCGAGGGCGGCGTTCGTTGGCTGACCGTGTGCGGCCGTTCTTCCGTACGGGCTTTATCGGCCGGGACGAGTATCGGCAGGTTTTCGGCTCGGCCCTTCGTGGTGGCCCGGACGCTCCGCAGGTGTTGTTCGTCCACGGTCCTGGCGGGATCGGGAAGTCGGCGTTGTTGCGGCAGCTGGCCGATGACGCCGACGAGCGGGGTCGCACGGTGGTGTGGGTGGACGGGGAATATGTGCTCACCTCCACCAGCGCGCTGACGGAAGCTGTCGCGCCGGTGCACACGACCGAGCGGCCGGTGCTGGTCATCGACGGATTCGAGCATTGCCAGGCATTGGAAGCCTGGTTGCGTGAGCAGCTCCTGCCGACGGTGCCCGAGGACACCGTCGTCGTCATCGCCGGACGGCGTCGCCCCGAGCCACAGTGGACGCTCGACCTCGGCTGGCGTCATCTCGTCCGGACGATCCCCCTGGCCCCCTTGACCCAGGACGAGGTCAGCGATCTGCTCACCCAGCGCGGTGTTCCCGGCGAACTGCACGCCACGGTGAACGGCTTCGCCGCGGGGCATCCGCTCACCCTGTGCCTGGCGGCCGAAGAGACCACCGTCAAGCCCGGTGCGGTCCGCGACGCCGAGTGGGAACCCAGCCCGCAGGTCATCGAGACCTTGTTGGCCCGCATGATCGACCGGGTGCCCTCGGCCGCGCATGAGTACGGCCTGCGTGTGTGCGGCCACGTGCGCCATGTCACCGTCGGGCTGCTCCGCACCGGACTGAACGAACACGACGCGCACACCGTGTTCGACTGGCTGGCCGGATTACCGTACGTCGAAACAGGACGCCACGGACTGGTCTGCCACGAACTCGTCCGCGAGGTACTCGACTCCTCCTTCAAATGGCGCGACCCCGTCGCCTACGGCGAGTTGAACCTGCGTTTGTGGCGGTATTTGCTCAACGACCGGTCGCCCGCTTCGGACGACGAAATCGATGTGGCGGCGGGGGACCTGCTCTACCTCAGCCGGTACCTCTCCCCGGCGGGCGCGGAGATCCTCGCTTTTCGGGAACGTGAGGCGCTGTTCGAGAGCGCGTACCTGCCGGAGATGCGAGAGGATTTGCTGCGGCTGGCGCGCGAGTACTGGGGCGAGGAGCACACGCGTCTGGTGGCCTACTGGCTCGACAGACAACCGGAAGGCTTCTCCGTCTACCACCGCGCCGAGGACATGACGATGGTGTCCTTCTACGCCTGGCTGCGCCTGTCCCCGGGGACGGACGAGCTGAGTGGTGACCCCGTGCTCGCGCCGGTGCGGGAGTATCTCGATCAAGCCGGTCAGGTGAAACCTGGTGAACATGTCGGGGTGGCTCGCTTCGGTGTTCCGGCGCTGTCCGCCGAAAACTACGTGGCCGAGGTGACCGTCCATACCGGATACCAGTCCATCAAGTCGTTGCATCGCAAGGACGGGCTCGTCGCGAGCTTCCTGCTCGTGCCGAACGCCACTGCTGCCGTGTCCCAGCTCGAACCGTACGACCTTGGGCTGTACCGGGCGATCCCCGAACTCGGGGACGGGAGCTGGGGGCTGTTCATTCGCGACTGGCGCGAGATCCCCCTGGGGCAGCATCTCGAACGAACCGAGGAGAAGCTGCGGGGCGGCGTCATGCTGGGCGACGCCGTTCGCGAAACCCGTGCGGCACCGGCGATGTCCCAAGAGGAGTTCTTCGCCGCGGTCAAGCAGGCCCTGCGCGACTGGCATGACGACGAGGCGCTCGCGGTGAACCAGCTCATCCGGGTCTACGGTGACCTCGGTGCCTTGCGTGCGGCCGTTGTCACCACTGTGGACGCCTTGCGCCAGGACCCACGTCGTCTCAGGCAGCAGCGCGCGGTCCAGGCCACCTACCTCGACCGTGACACCAATCAGAGAGCCGCGGCGGCCCGGCTCGGCGTTCCGTTCAGCAGCTACCGCCGGCACCTCCAGTCGGGCGAGCGCGAGATCTGTGACGCTCTTTGGCAGCATCATCATCGGCACGACGAGGCGTCCTCGCCGGGCACACACACCGAACAGCGCTGACCGGTCGGCGACGTTCGCGGACGGCCAGTTCGCCCTGGCGCCCGCGACCGTTCCGGATGTCAGATAATTCCATGGCGAATCGCGTGCGCCACCGCGTGTGAGCGGCTGCGCAGGCCGTAACGATCCATCAGTTCTTTGATCGTTTTTTTGATCAGGCTGCCGGAGTAGGCGAGTTCGGCGGCGATCTCGTCGGTGTCGTACCCGTTCGCCAGTAAGCGGATGACCTCGTGTTCACGGACCGAAAGTCCGCTCAGGGTGAGACCCCTAGGTTTCAGTACCTTGTTCACCACCCGGTCGAACTCGGCGAGCAGGCCGGCCTGGAGCCGAAGTGGCAGGCACACCATTCCCTGACTGACTCCGACAATCGTCCGCGCCAGCACGTCGGCTTTGATCCTGTTTCGCGGCAGCATCGCGGCCATGCCGCATTCGATCGCCGGAACCAGCATGTTGTCCGGGAAGTTGTCGGTGACGATCACGCAGCGCGGGGGCGCTTCGTGCGGTGAGGCCGCGCGAACTTCTCGTGGTAGGGCGAGAGTGTCGGCGCACACCGATTCCTCGACCACCACGATCACGTCGGCGGCCGGGAACTCGGCCGCGTCGGTGAGTACTTTCACCCGGCGTTCCGCCGCCAGCATGCTCGTCATGCCGATCTTGCTCATCGCGTCCGGCGCGTGTACCGCGACCGCCACAAGTGCGCCCACCGCGGTTTCAGATGCCCAAATCCCATTGTTCATTGTGCGGTTCCCTTGACCTATCCCACCCGATTGGCGACCGGCGGGAGGGAAACGTCATTCGCCGATGAGGACGTTTCCGGTGCCGGTTGTCCGATGGACCGGCGCGGTACCGGAGATGGCTTCCGGGCTTCCGTCGATCCGTAGGGACGATCATCATCGGCTAACCGGGCGCACGCCAGCCTCAGGCCGTGCTCACTGGTGCTCACATCTGCCCGGGCACGGCGGAACCGAAGTGGCACCGGGTGCGCCGGTGGGCGACGGTGATCGGCGTGGCCGCCCACGGGAAGGGAACCGAAACCGCAGTACACGGGGCTGGGGCTTACCCGCTGCCCGAGTGTGGCATGGTCGCTCGCCCCGCGGGAACTCGCTCGCGGCACCTCGGGTCATCGAGGTGCGCGGAGAGTACTTTCGGGCAATCGTGATTGACCTTTCCTTGGCCGGACGCTCACCGCGGCGAGCCGGCACGCCGGCGCTGACCGGTCCGGGATGGACACGTCCGGCCGAGTTCCGCCGCGTCCGCGCGAGCGCCGGCGATGGGATATCCGCGCCTTGCCGCTCCGCGTCACATGGCACCGTTCCGGGGCAGAACGGTGAAAGCTCCTTTGAGGACGGTGGACGTCTTCAACGGAGCTTTCGGGACGCCGCACTTGCGGCGGTGTTCAGTTTTCGATCCAGCCGTGTTTGCGAGCGAGTGTCACCACGCACTGCCTTACCGTGACAAGGTGCGTGCCGGTCAGGTCCGGTACAGCCTCGACCAGTGCTTCGAGCAGCTCCGTCTTCAGCTCACCCACGGACAACACGTCGCACAGGTCGTCCTCGTCCTCCGACGCCCCGGGTGCCGGCTCGTTCGCCGGAAGCGGTTGGGCAGACGGCGCGGGCTGGATTTCCGGGAGCTTTTCGAGCAGCCGTACCCGTGATGCCTTGAGGCCTCGTTCACCTTCTTCGGGAATGAACTCGACCTGTACGCCGGTGCTGATCAGCTGCTTGTCGAAGTACAGGTCGTTCACATGGACGAAGAGGTCCTCGCCGCCGGTGTCGGGTGATACGAACCCGTAGCCGCGAATGTCGTCAAACTTGATCACCCTGCCTGTTGCCGTCTTCATCCCATGTCCTCGATGCTCGACTTTCCGTGGTGTCACTCTGATCGCCGTGACCCTGCGGCTTCGCGCGGACGATACTCGGCGATCCACGGCCGCGGTAGGTTCATTCCCTTTGGGACAGGTGTCCTGTCCGAACGCCCCGGTGTTCATTTCACAGGTCCGGAATAAGGAAAGATCGGTCGCAGAACTGGGCCGAGTGCGCTGGAAGCTCCGAGGGGACCCTCGGGGCTTCCAGCGCACGTTTGTCGCGCAGCGGTGGTGCTACTGCTTGACGTAGGTGAAAGAGGTGAAGGTGTTCTGGGTCGTGACGACCGTCGACGGCGCGTTGTTCGTGTAGTCGCGATAGGTGCTGAACTCTTCGGAGTTGTTCGCGCGCCGGACATTCAGGTAGAAGGCCTCGCTGGGACCGATATCGCCGTTCCAGCACTGGCCGTAGGAAAGCACGTAGGAGGAAAAGCCGCCACGGTCGGGGAAGGTGGCGTACACGGAGTAGTCGGTGCCGACGTTGCACAGCCTGAACGTCCCGCTGGCGGTCGTCGCGGCCTGCGCGGTTCCCGGTACCACGCCGACGGCGATGGCGCCGAGCGCGGCAGCGCCAAGGAAGATCTTTCTTGTCGCGGAAGGCATTATGTGCGGTTTCCTTTCGGCTGTAAAAGAAAGTTGTCCGACGGACATCGCGCTCACATTCGCACCGTATGCGGCGGCCGTGCAACGCATTCACCGTGACGTTGCCCATTGAGAGCTGGCTGCTACCCGCATGGGCATCGACCGGGATGGCTCGGCGAGCGCGCCGGAGGGCGTGACCAAGGGACAAGGTTGTCTGCTAGCGTGTCCGTCCGATCAACCAGAACATCGGTCGGGGACGAGCCGCGTGGACGAGTGGAGGCCTTCCAGTCCCCGCGGCGTATCCACAAGGGACCGACAGCCGGCGTATGGCCGGTTCACCTTCGTGGTGGTTCGCCGGTAGGCGCCGAACGGTACGGTGCCGAGGATTCACCAGCCGGAATCCCGGGCAGGCCGCAGCACCCGAGTGCCGGCTCCCCGTCACGAGTACGTGGTCGGTGACCTCGGCGCGGCCGGACGAACGAACACCCACTGTGTCTTCTTGGGCAGAGGTGGTGCGCTGGAGTATGCGCCGGTGTGCTCTCCGAGGCATCCTCGGGAGGAGTCGGAAAGGTGTGGACGGTCATCGATCGCCGTTACCTGAGACAACCGGTTCGGCTCCCTGAGATCGGCGCTCGCCGCTAGCCGTACGTGCGCGCGGTTTCATCCCGGAATTGTGTCGGCCGGTACCCGCGGGGGTGCGGAAGGTCGTGGCAGGAGGTGGAGATGCGGACTCTGAGCCGCGGTGGCGGTCACCATGGCTGGGCACACCCGGTTGATCGCGGGCGGGGCGAGCGGTGCCAGGGGAGAGAACATGACCGGCGTTTGTGACCTTGGCGAACGGAAACGGCTGCCGCGTAACAAAATGTCGCGGTTGGAAGAAGGGCCCGCAGCTGCGGGATTCTCGATCGGCGCGTAACCGCGGGCCGGAGAAGAAAGCAGAGGAGCACAGCAAGTGGCATCAATTCCACAGATTCAGACAGTACAGCCGGGGATGCAGCATGCCGCGCAGGTCTTCGGTGACAAGGCAAGCGAGTTCACCCAGGAACTGCAGCGGGTCAACTCCCTGATGGCGAGCCTGCAGGCCAGCTGGCGTGGCCAGGCGTCCACCCAGTTCAACCAGGCGATGGACAACTGGGAGCGGTCGTTCCAGGTGATCATCAACAAGCTGATCAGCATGATGGACGTCATGGGCGTGAACACCAAGCAGTTCGTGGCCGCCGAGGACGAGGCGGTCAGCGCCGCTCAGTCCTTCGGCACGGCCCTGCCGGGCGTCTGAAAACCCCCCCTGCGATATCGACTGACTCGAAAGGAACCGCAGCAGTGTCCGACTTCAGTTTTGACTTCAACGTCGGGGATATGACCCTCGAAGAGATGAAGAGTGCCAACGCTCGCGTGAAGCAGGCGCTGACGGACATGGAGGCCGACGTCGAGAAGACGCTGGCCGACTGGACCGGTTCGGCGCAGACCGCCTACTGGGACGCCAAGGCGGTCTGGAACCAGCAGGCCGCGCAGATGCCGGTCTATCTCGCCAGCGCCGGGCAGACGCTGGCGAACATCGCGCAGAACTATGGCGTCTCCGACTCCCAGTCCGCCAAGCTCTGGGCGGACAGCCACTGATCGCCATCGGATCCGGGCGGCGAGCCGTCGCCCGGATCCGATGCACGCGGTCGTGGGTTCCGCAGTGGTGACCGAAACGCTGACCCTGACTTTTTCCCCGACATCGGCGGCCCGGCTCTCTGGAGGTGGTTCTTGTGGTTGACAAGTCACAAGAATGGATCAACAACGACGCGTGGAAAAAAGACACGGATATCAACTGGGACAGGCTCGACTACTACGTCGAACGGGGCTACCTGACGCCGGAGGAGCGCGACCTGGTCCATGCCTACGCGAGCCTGAAAGAGTCCGGTGAGTCCCCCGGCACGTACAGTTCGGGCCAACGCTTTGGCGGTAAAAGCGAGTACAGCGGCAGCTACAAGTCCGCTCTCGATGCCGAGCTCAAGTTCGTCAAGGTGGACGACGAACACAAGAAAGACCCGGAGTTCGACAAGAAAGACCCCAAGATTTCGGCCCCGAAGAACGGTGTTCCGCCGCCGGATGGGAGCAATTACCATGCGCCGCCGGTCAATCTTCCCGAGGCGCCCAAGGTGCCGGGAGCCGAGGGCGACGGACATTTCAACGGCAAGGACCGGATCGCGGTCAACACCCAGGCGCTGAGTATCTTCGCCGACAATATCGATAAGCTTCGATCGGAGTTGGTCGACCCGTTGAAGGTGAAGACCAATGATCTGGACGTGCGGCCGGGCGGTTTCAACGTCGCGTACAAGTTGCGGCAGAAGATCACCACGGGTAAAGGCGATTCGGACCCGGGGCTCAAGACCAACTTGAGCAAATACGTCACCGAACTGAGCGCCCAGTTGGGGAACATCCGGGATGAGGTGCGCAAGCTGGTCGCCGACTACGACAACACCGAGGATCTGAACAAGCTCGGCGCGGAAAAGCTCAACACGATCATGAACGATTCGTTCAGCTACATCGACAAGAACTCGCAGAAGCCGGGTTCGTAGCGCGCGTCGTGGATGGTGCTCGACCGCCGTCGGCACCCGATTCTCGTAACGCGTTCGGACGTATTGATCCACATTGGCACGGTATCGGCAGCGGTGAGGGACTATGGGCGACAGTGGCGGCAGCGGCGACGGGAAAATCACGGAAGGCTCGGCTAAGGGCTACCCGGGCAACGTCTTCCAGTCTGGCCCTCCCGACGACAAGTATGGCATCTACGTCCAGCTCGATGGGAAGCCTGGCGATAACGACAATGATTTCATGAGCTGGGATTGGAAACAGATCAAGGCTGCCGTTCACGGCGGAGTGGTCATTTCCGACGAGGCGCAGATAGCACGTGCCAATGAAGCAGTCAATCCGGCGACCCTGTACACGGCGGGTAACAGCCTTTCCTATATCGAGCAATCCTTGCACCGAGTTGCCGAGAACCTTCTCGGTCAGGCGACCTCGGTGGCCGGCGAAGGTGGTTCGTGGAAGGGTAAAGCTGCCGACACGTTCTTCGCGAAAATGCAAACACTGGCCAACAACATCCGGAACAATGCGGATATGATCGGCGATCCCAAGAATCCCTCGGCTGCCATTCCTGCCAGTTTGTACTCAAATGGGGAATGGCTGGAATGGGCGCGTCGGCAGACGGACTATCTCGACGATTACTACGCCAGGGTTGCCCGGATCCGTGGCTTCGCTCCGCTGATGGACGATGGCCACGGCGGCTCGTATGTGATGATCCACAAGGATCCGGCGGTCGTGAGCGCCATGAACTCCGAGATGCGAAACGCTATGCAGGAGCTGGCGGGGAAATACGTCATCACGAACAATGAGGTGCGGCAGACGAACCCCATCCAGCCGGGCAATGGCAGCGGTGGCGGTGGCGGTGACGGGGTCAAGCAGCCCCCGCCTTACGATCCGCCCAAGTTCGATTACCCCCCGCCGCCGGACTACAAGGTGCCGGAGTACAACGCGTCGCCCCCTCCTGCTTCGGTGCCTCCGCCGGGTTCGGTCCCCCCGCCGGGTTCGGTGCCGCCTCCTGGCTCTGTGCCTCCTCCTGACGGCATGAAGGCCAAGGCCAACGGCAATGGGCCGGCCGATGTGCCGCCCCCGGGTTCGGTGCCTCCGCCTGGCTCTGTACCTCCACCTGCCTCTGTGCCGCCTCCGGGTTCGGTGCCTCCTCCTGACGGCGTGAAGGCCAAGGCCAACGGCAATGGGCCGGCTGATGTGCCTCCTCCGGGTTCGGTGCCTCCTCCTGGCTCTGTGCCGCCGCCTGGTTCGGTGCCTCCTCCGGGTTCCGTGCCGCCGCCTGGTTCGGTGCCTCCTCCGGGTTCGGTTCCCCCGCCCGGCTCTGTGCCGCCGCCTGGTTCGGTGCCGCCGCCTGGCGGTTCGAAGGCCAATGCCAACGGCAATGGCTCGGGTTCGGTGCCTCCTCCCGGCTCTGTGCCTCCTCCCGGCTCTGTGCCTCCTCCAGGTTCGGTGCCGCCTCCTGGCTCTGTACCCCCGCCGGGTTCGGTTCCCCCGCCGGCTTCGAATCCGCAGGACTGGTCGCCGAGCGCCGGGAGCGCGCAGGGTGGCGACCAGAACAAGGGCGGTGGGATGCCGATGATGCCGCCGATGTCGCCTGGTGGTGCGGGTGGTGGTGGTCAGGGTGCGGAGCGTCCGGATGCTGCTGGGTTGTTGAAGGCGGGTTCGGAGCCGTGGGAGAGCGGGGTGCCGTCGGTGGGTGATCCGCAGGTGCCTGTTGGTGGTACGCAGCAGGGTCTTGGTGGGATGCCGATGATGCCGCCGATGTCGCCTGGTGGTGCGGGTGGTGGTGGTCAGGGTGCGGAGCGTCCGGATGCTGCTGGGTTGTTGAAGGCGTAC
>NZ_JBHYIK010000084.1:24636-39710 GCF_042739735.1 Amycolatopsis sp. NPDC059027
GCAGGGTCTTGGTGGGATGCCGATGACGCCGCCGATGTCGCCTGGTGGTGCGGGTGGTGGTGGTCAGGGTGCGGAGCGTCCGGATGCTGCTGGGTTGCTGAAGGCCGGTACCGAGCCGTGGGAGAGCGAGGTGGCCGATCTCGGTGAACCCGAGGCACCCCAGGGAGCCCTGCCCGGCGTCGCCGGGCCGGATCCTTCGGCGTCCACTGTGGATGGTCCGGATCTCCCCTTGCCCGGAATCGTGTCAGCGGTGCCCGGTCCGCCGGACTGGTCGCCGTCGGTCGACGACCCTGCTCCCGGCGTGGGCGCGCTGCCGGTGCTGCCGCCCTGGGCCGGGAACCGGGAGCCGGCGGACGAACGTTCGAAGGCTTCCGAGCTGCTGGAGTCCACCGACACGCCGTGGGAGCGCGAAGGGCCCGACCTCGGCGAACCGGAGGTGCCTCAGGCCACCGAGACCCAGGAAGCGGCCGACTGGCCTCCGGCAGGCGTCGGCGCCACCTCACCGGACCAGGAGCCGGAACCGCCGGAGGACTGGGTTCCCGTCGTCCGGCGGGAGAACGACGGCGTGGACACCAGCGCCTGGGAAGTACCCGGCGGGGGATTGCCCTGGCTGGCCCCGTTCCCGGTGGCCGGACGGACCGAGGAGAGCGACCGCGACCGCCCCGGGCCGGATTACACCGAGCGGGACACCCGGCCGTGGGAACCGGCGGGGGACGCCAACTGGCGCCGTACCAAGTGGGCCGAGGTCCAGACCGCGTATGACGAGGTGGAGGAGAAGCCGATCCTCTGCGGAGGGCTGAACCTCACTCCGGAGGAACTCGCCGCCATGGAGGAAGAGGAAGAGCGGGCCAGGCTCGAAGCGGAGCGGGCCGACGCGGATCAGGAGGCGGAAGAGAAGGAGCGGACCAGCGCGGATCTGCTCGTGCGGGATACCTCGGCCTGGGGCGACAAACCGGCCGGCCCGCCTTCCGGAGTGATCGGCTGACAGAGAACCGCGCAACAGTCCACATCGTCCAGTCAAGCGAGGCCCCCCCATGAGTACCGTCACAGTGAAGCGGCCCCCTCGGGCTGCCGGGCCGGAGATGCCCGAGGGAGAGGTCGAGCTGCAGGAACCGCCGGTGATGGCCGAGCCGGCGTCCATGGATTTCCGTTCGGCGGCCATGTATCTGCCGATGGGTGCCGGTTCGGCAGGCATGGTCATGATGTTCGCGATGTCCAGTGGTTCGCCCACCATGTACATGATGGGCGGGGTCATGGGCGTGGGCATGATGGCCATGGGGCTCAGCCAGATCGGCCGGACCGGCGCGGAACGCAAGCGCAAGATGCGTGCCGAACGGCGCGACTTCCTCCGCTACATCGCGCAGTTGCGGGAAAAGGCAAGGGAGTCCGCCGACGAGCAGCGTCGTTCGGTGGCCTGGACCAACCCCGAGCCGTCCTGGCTGTGGTCGATGGCGAACGGCTCCAGGCTGTGGGAGCGCAGGCCGAACGACGACGACTTCGGTCGCTGCCGGATCGGCCTGGGCACCCAGGCGGCGGCGATCCGCTACACCGCTCCGTCCACCAAGCCGATCGAGGACCTCGAGCCGCTTTCCGCGGTCTCGTTGCGCCGTTTCCGCGAGGCTTACAGGACCGTGTCGGGAATCCCGATTTCGGTGCGACTGCGCAGCTTCACCAGTGTGGAGTTCGCCGGTGCCCCGGAGGCGGCGGTGGGGCTGGTCCGGTCGATCCTCGGTCAGCTGGTCGTCTTCCACTCGCCGGACGAGCTGCTGGTGGCGGTGCTGACCGGGGAGGCAGGCCAGCCGGAATGGGACTGGGTGAAGTGGTTGCCGCACAACGCCCATCCCACGGACGAAGACATCGCGGGCCCGTTGCGTCTTTTCGCCGGTGATCACCAGGAACTGCTGGACGTGCTCGGTCCGGAGATCACCGAGCGCCCGGACCACGATCCGGGCAGCCGGCCCGGCAGCATCGAACCGCTCGTCGTGATCGTGGCGCACCAGACGGAGATTCCCGAGACCTCACGGCTGCTCGACGCCGGGATCCGCAACGTGGTGCTGCTGGATCTCACCGGAAAGGTGCCAGGAGGCCGGAAAGTGCTCCGGCTGACCGCGGAAGAGGAATCGGTGGAGTACCCGTCCGGGGAGGACACCGGATCCGCGCAGCGCGACGATCTGAGCCTGGTCCAGGCGGAGGCACTGGCCAGGCTGCTCGCGCCGAAGCGGACCAGCGGCACGGTCGACGTCGTCGACCAGCCACTGGAGAGCGACTTCGAGCTGACCGGCCTGCTGGGCATCCGTGATCCGCGGACATTCGACGTGCCGGGGCTGTGGCGTCCCCGGATGGCACAGCGGGCCCGGTTGCAGGTGCCGATCGGGGTCAGCGAGGACGGCGAGGTCGTCGACCTCGATCTGAAGGAGTCCGCGCAGGGCGGCATGGGCCCGCACGGCATGCTGATCGGCGCCACCGGGTCCGGCAAGAGCGAGCTGCTGCGCACACTGGTCACCGGCCTGGCCGCGACGCATTCCTCGGAGATCCTGAACCTGGTGCTGGTCGACTTCAAGGGCGGCGCGACGTTCCTCGGCATGGACAAACTGCCGCACACCTCGGCGATGATCACCAACCTGGCCGATGAACTGCCGCTGGTGGACCGGATGCAGGACGCGCTCAACGGCGAAATGGTGCGCCGGCAGGAATTGCTGCGGGAGAGCGGGTACTCCTCGGCGTTCGAGTACGAGAAGGCCCGTGGCGGCGGGGCCCAGCTGGTGCCGTTCCCGAGCCTGCTGATCGTGGTCGACGAGTTCAGCGAGTTGCTGAGCAGCAAGCCGGAGTTCATGGACCTGTTCGTCTCCATCGGCAGGCTCGGCCGCAGTCTCGGGGTGCATCTGCTGCTGGCCTCGCAGCGTCTGGAGGAGGGCCGGATCCACCGGGTCGAGGGGCACCTGTCCTACCGGATCGCGTTGCGCACCTTCTCCTCGATGGAGTCCAGGGCGGTGATCGGTGCCACCCATGCCTATGAGCTGCCGTCCGAGCCGGGTAACGGCTATCTGAAGATCGACACCACCACGCTGGTCCGGTTCAAGGGCGCCTACGTCTCCGGGCCGTGCCCGCCGAGCGAGGGCGGTCCGGCGGCACCGGTGGGGAACCGGGCCTTCGCCGACGTCGTCCCGTTCCACACCCGGCTTCAGCCGAGCAAGTACGTGGTCACCCCGGACGAGATCGAGCCGGAGCCGGGCGCCGAGCCGCTCGACCACGCCGAGCGAGAGGTGGGCGACGACGTGCCCGCGCTGTCCGAGGTCATCATCGAGCGGCTGGTGGGTGCCGGACCGCCGGCGCGGCAGGTTTGGCTGCCACCGCTGTCGGAGGCGCCGAGCCTGGACTCGCTGCTGCCGACCGTGGTGCCGGATCCGTCGCGCGGCATGACCATCACCGCCACCGGTGTGCTGCAGGTGCCGGTCGGGGTGGTGGACCGGCCCTACGAGCAGCGGCGGGATCTGCTGGTGGCCGATCTTTCCGGTGCGGACGGGCACGTCGGGGTGGCGGGTGCACCGCAGAGCGGCAAGTCGACGTTGCTGCGGACCCTGATCCTGGGGCTCGCACTGGCCAACACCCCGGAGGAAGTCCAGTTCTACTGCCTGGATTTCGGCGGCGGCGGGCTGATGTCGGTGGCCGGGCTGCCGCATGTGGGCTCGGTGGCGACCCGGATGGAGCACGACCGGGTCGTGCGTACCATCGCCGAACTCGACCAGCTGCTGGAACGTCGTGAGGCGCTGTTCGCCGAGCACGGTTTCGAATCGATCACCGCCTACCTGCGGGCACGGCAGCGCGGCGAGATCCAGGACCCCTACGGCCACGTGTTCCTCGTGGTGGACGGCTGGTTCACGGTCAAACAGGACTTCGACGCGGTGGAGGGCAAGATCGGCGAGCTGGCCTCCCGCGGTCTGTCGTTCGGCATCCACGTGGTGCTCAGCGGTACCCGGTGGTCGGAGATCAGGCCGTGGCTGCGCGATCTGCTGGGCACGAAGTTCGAACTGCGGCTCGGCGACTCGATGGAGTCGGAGTTCGGTTCGCGCAAGGCGGCGAAGGTTCCGGCCCAGCCCGGCCGGGGCATCATCACCGACGGATTCCACTTCCTGACGGCGCTGCCGAGGCTGGACGGTATGTCCTCTGTGGACGATCTGGCGGATACCACCAAATCGGTCGCGGAGGAGGTGCGGGCGTTCTGGCCGGGCCGCCCGGCACCACAGGTGCGGATGCTGCCGAGGCAGCTGCCGGTGGAGGACCTGCCCACGCCCCAGCCGGATTTCCGGGTGTGCCTCGGCTACGACGAGCAACGGCTGGAGCCGGTGTGGCACGACTTCGGTGTTCAGCCGCATCTGATGGTCTTCGGGGACGGTGCCACCGGCAAGACGAACCTGCTGCGGCTGATGTTGCGGGCGATCCGGCACCGCTACACCCCGGAGCAGGCCAAGATCGTGCTCGGCGACACGCGCCGCGACCTCGACCAGGAGATCCCCGAGGGCTACGGCGTGGGGCACGGGTTCACCCCGGACACGATGTTCGAGCTGGCCGGTCAGGCGGTCGGCTCGTTGACCAAGCGCCTGCCGGGCCAGGACATCACCTCCGACCGGTTGCGCAAGCGTGACTGGTGGGACGGACCGGAACTGTTCATCGTCGTCGACGACTACGAACTGCTCGGCCGGGGCGGGGTCAGCTCGGCGCTGGAGCCGCTGCTGCCGATGATCCCGCAAGGGGTGCACATCGGACTCCACCTGATCATCGCCCGCAGCACCTCCGGTGCGATGCGGTCGATGATGGACCCGGTACTGCGCAGGCTCTGGGAACTCGGCACTCCCGGCCTGGTGCTGTCCTACCCGAAGGAAGAAGGCAAGTTCCTCGGCGAGGCGCCGCCACGCAAGTTGCCTCCCGGCCGGGCGCAGCTCGTCACCCGCCGGGGCATCGGGCTCATCCAGACCGGATTCGTCACCGCCGACGTCGCCCAGAGCGTGTCGTGATGAACGAGAACGTTGTCGTGCAGGCACCAACCACAAAGACCATTCGCGACTGAGGAATACCATGAGCGCTATTGCCGGTGAGCTGTGCCGGATCACGGTTTACGGGCCCGACGGCCGGGCCGATCTCGCGGTGCCGGTGTCGACGACGGTCGCCGACCTGGTTCCGGTGCTGCTGAGCCACACCCGCAGGAACCCGGAAGCCGAGGAGCAGGGTTCCTGGATCCTGCAGCGGCTCGGTGAGACGCCGCTGGACCCGGACGGCACCCCGGAAACCCTGGACTGGCTCGAGGGCGAGCAACTCTACCTGCGGCCGGCCGCCGATCCGTTGCCGGAGCTGGATTTCGACGATCTGGCCGATGGCATCGCGACCTCGGTCGCGCAGCGCGGCGACCGCTGGAAGCCGGAGTACAACGCCGTCCTGTTCCGCGTCCTGTCCGGGGTGGTCGCCCTCGTCATCGCGCTGGCCCTGCTCGGCGACGGGCCGACCGGGCTGCATGCCGGGTTCGCCCTTGGGCTGGGCGTGGTGTTCATCGCCGGTGCCGCGGTGGTCGCCAAGAAGCTCGCCGACCTGATGCTGACCCGCTTGGCAGGCTTGGCGGGCTGTGTTTTCGTCGGCCTCGCCGGGTTGATCACCGCCGACGGGGCGGCCGATATGGCCGCGTTGACGCCGCAGGGAATCGTGGTGGCCGGCGGCGCCACCGCGGTGTCGGCCGCGGTCCTGCTGATACTGCGGCGTTTCGTCGCCGACGACATTCCCTTCGCACCGTTCGTGACCGTCTTTCTCGTCGCGCTGGCACTGATCGTCGGTGTATGGCTGGGCTCGGGCTTCGACCTGACTCCTGGCCGCGTCGCGGGCGTGCTGGCCACCCTGTTCCTCGGCGTGGTGATCTTCGTGCCGAAGGTGGCCATCCGGGCCGCTTTCCTGCGGGGGCCGCAGTTGCCGCGCAACGCCGCGGACCTTCAGCAGGACATCGATCCGGCCCCGGCCGACGAGGTCTCGGCCAGGACGGCCACCGCGGACCGCTACATCAGCGTCGCGATGGTCTCCGCGGCCGCGGTTTCGGTCGGCTCGTACCCGTTCATCCTTGCCGAGCCGGGCTGGATCGGCTGGACGATGGTCAGCCTGCTCGCCGCCGGCCTGCTGCTGCGCTCGCGTAGTTTCGTCGGTGTCTGGCAACGGATTTCGCTGGTCACCGCGGGAACCGTGGGGCTGGGCTTGGTGGTGCTCTTCCACGCGCAGCGATTCCCGCCGGAGTGGCGGACCGTGCTCCTCGTTGGCGTGCTCCTGGCGCTGTTCGCGGTGGTGCAGGGCGCACTGCGGCCGGTCAACCGGCGTCTGCTGCCGATCTGGGGGCACCTGGCCAACATCTTCGACACCGTCACCGGGCTCGCGGCGCTCCCGCTGTTGCTCCAGTTGCTCGGCGTCTACGCCTGGGCACGCGGATTGGCCGGGTGAGGGCGGACCATGCAGACGCAGCGAGACCATGTGCACGCCTATCAGTTCATGATGGGCCGGATGAGCTCCGCGCTCCTGCTCAGCGACGCCGCCAGCGCCGAGGTCCCCGCCCGGCGCGCCGCGGTCGGCGTGAACATCGGGGTGGCGCTTGCGGTGCTGATCGGCATCGGTTTCGGGGTTTTCGGCCTGCTGGTGCCGGGTGGCAACACGTCGTGGCAGGCGAAGGGCACGATCGTCGTCGAGAAGGAGACCGGCACCCGGTACGTGAATCTCGGCGGCGTGCTCCACCCGACGCTGAACTACGCCTCGGCGAAACTGCTGCAGGGGCCGGGCGCCAAGATCGACCTGGTGTCCCGGGAGTCGCTGCGGGACGCGCCGCGCGGAGCACCGGTCGGCATTCCGGACGCGCCGCAGGTGCTGCCCGCCCCGGGAGATCTGGCCGGTGCCGGCTGGCTGGCCTGCCTGCCGGACCGGGACAGCGGTGACGCGGTCACCCCGCAGCAGCTGAGCCTGAACTTCGATCCGCGCGTGGCGAACGTGCCGCTGCCCCCGGACCGCTATCTGCTGGTGCAGTCCCCGGCGGGGACGCAGTACGTGCTCTGGCATGGAACCAAGCTGCAGGTCGGCTCGCCGATCGTGGCCGTCGCGCTCGGCATGGCCGCGGTCCGGCCGATCTCCGCGCCGCAGCTGTGGCTCGACGCGCTGCCCGACGGGCCGGTGCTCGCACCCGCGGGCATCACCGGTGCGGGTGGCTCGGGCGCCACCGTCGGCGGCACCTCGTACAAGGTGGGACAGCTGTTCGAGCAGCATCCCGTCAACGGCGAGGTGCAGCGTTTCGTGCTGCAGCACGACGGTTTGGCACCGGTGAACACCACCGAGTTCATGCTGCTCGGCGCCGTCGGCTCGGCGGACCCGGTGCGCATCGACGCGGCGGCGCTCGCGTCGGCCCCGCGCTCGGCCGACCAGTCGCTCACCAAGCGGCTGCCCGATGTGGGCAACGCGAAGTGGCTGGACAGCGGTGCCGGCGCGCTCTGCCTGCGGCAGGTTCCGGTCGGCGACAAGGTCACCAGCGCGGTGGTCATCGGCGGCCCCGGCGCCGCCGCCGGACCCGGTGTCCACACGCGACCCGGCACCGGGGTGCTCGTCGGCGCGGTGCCGCTCCCCGCCGGGCGCAAGGTGCCGGATCGCTACCTCCTCACCGACGGCAAGAAGTACCTGCTGCCGGACGACAACTCCATGAAAGCCCTGGATTACGTCGGCGTCCCGGTCCGGCCGATGCCGGTCGAAGAGCTTGCCGGCGTCCCGGGCGGTCCGGTGCTGAGCGCGGCCACCATGGGGGTGCCGAAGTGATCAGTTCTGCCGCCGAGGTCCGAGGAGGGGGACCGGTTCCGGCCGGAGCCGGGTCTCGGCGCGCTCGGCACCGCGTCCGGCCCGGTACCGGGATTCCGGGTGGCGAAGCCGGTTCGGTGAAGCCGGGCCGTGGCACGTCGAGTCCCATCCGGCAGGCGGCAAAGGTCGCTGATCGAACCGGCTTTCAGAAGGGGTGACCAACCGATGTCCCGACGCTCACCGCTTTCCCGGCGCCGTCTCCGTGCGCCGGGGATCGCACTGGCCAGCCACACCGTGGGCAACGCGCTCGTGGTCTATCCCGAAGAGCGGATAACCGACGAGGCCAAGGCGCTGGCGCTGTCCGTGGCCGCCGACGCCGAGCACGAGATGGTCGTCCTCGACCTGCCGGGCGGTGTTCCGGTCTCCGCCTGGAACTCGATAGCCGACCTGCTGCCCCGGCGGCGGCGAGGGGTGCGGGTGATCATGGGGGGCCGCTCGCGCGAGACGGTCGCCCTCACCGGCCAGTGGCTGTCGGAACGGCTGGGGCGCACCGTGGTGGCACCGGACGGTGCGGTCTTCCCCGGCACGGGAGGCACGTTGTTCGTGCATTCCGGCAAGGGCAGCGGGTGGGTGCGATTCCGGCCCGGGCACGCTCCCGAGTGGGAGGCGAAGCGGTTTCCCCGGCCGTCATGGGATTCCGGTGCGATCGATCCGTGGCCGACCAGCTCGCTCTGCGTCGCCGATCCGATTCCGGGCGGGGTGTGGATCCACCCGGCGGCTCGCGATTCCGCCACCGGCGGGCATTGGTCGCGGCTGGTCCGCGGGGTGCCGTGCCAGCCGGAGGTGCTCACCGTGGTGCTCGGCTGCCCTGGCACGCCGCCGGTGTCCCTGGACGACGTCAGCCGCTTCTGGCGCTGGCTCGACAGCGGCCTTCGCGAGCGGTTGCGGTTCGTGCAGTACGGGCCGGTCCGGGTGCCCGCCGGGGAGACACTCGGGCAGGCGCTCGCGGATCTGCTCGGTACCGGGGTGATCTGCTACACCGGCATACCGGTGGGTTCACCCGACGCGCCGGAGGTCTACACCCTCGCCGCGGACGGCGGAATGGGCTGGCGGCCGTTCGCCAGCGAGCTCGGGTACCTGCCGCGGACCGATCCCGCCTTCACCGGAACTCCCCGGATGCTGGCGCACCGCTCCCCGGTCGCCGGCGCCGGATTGGAACAGATCTCGCCGGCGGTTTACTGGTACACCCCGGACTCGGTGATCGAGGTCGTGCAGTCGGGCTTGTGGGTGCGGCCACCCA
This sequence comes from Amycolatopsis sp. NPDC059027, assembly GCF_042739735.1. Classification (NCBI taxonomy): domain Bacteria; kingdom Bacillati; phylum Actinomycetota; class Actinomycetes; order Pseudonocardiales; family Pseudonocardiaceae; genus Amycolatopsis; species Amycolatopsis sp. NPDC059027. The sequence continues at coordinate 33,734 of NZ_JBHYIK010000084.1, forward strand.
GGGACGCGCAGAATCCCGAGGCTGTGCGTGCGCGAGTGTGGGACGCCGAGGCCGGCGTGCTCGCCTTCGACGCCGGTGACGAGGACCGGGCGCAGCGCATGGAGATGCTCGCCAGGGACGTGCTGGCCCGGCTGGACCCGGCGACCCGCGCCCGCGCACGGCTGATGCCGGTTTCGGAGCTGGGCCGGGAAGCTGTCCGCGTCGCCGGTCCGGCCGGCGGAGAACTGCGTGCCGAGCCGGCGCAAGCGGCCGCGGGCACCGTGCAGCTGCCTTCGGTGCCCGCCGTTCCGCGGCTGACCGTGTCGGCCGAGCCGGTCGTCCCGCACGTACCGGCCGAGGTCGTGGCGAAGGTGGACGCTCCCGCACCGGTGGCGGCCTCGTTCATCGAGGCCCCGCCGCTGGCCGTGGCGCTCCCCGTCCTCGACGAGCCGGTGGCGGCCGGCGTGCGGGAGCCGGTCGCCGGATCGGAGTCGCCGGGCTCGGGCACATTCGGCTCCATCGCGGACCGACTGGCCCCGGCGGCTCCGGAGCCGGCTCCCGAGGCGCCCGTGGAGAAGGCCGAGCCTCCCGCGCCTCCCGCGGAAACCCCGGTGGCCCCTCGTTTCCAGCCCACTCCGCAGCCGACGGCGTCGGCGCTGGTTTCGGGGCACGATCTCGTCGAGGAGCGGGGCTGGCTGCGCCGGACGTTGAGCCGGGAATTCGACGCGATGGCGCACTCGGTCTCCCGGATCCTCTCCGAGCATCCCGGTTTTCAGACCACGAGCGGTAGTACGCCGGCCGACGTGCTGACCGACATCGTGGCCGTGCGGCTTTACCTTTCGCGCCAGGGCGAATCGATCGATCAGGCGCTGCGGACGGCGGACAACGGCCCGCATGTGCCCTTCGCCCGGTGCGTGGTCGCCGGCTTGACGCGACTTCCCTCGCATCGCGGTGCGACGATCTTCGCCGCGTCTCCCACTCCCGCGGAGTGGGAGCTTCTGCGGCGCCGCCGGTTGATCACCGACTGGAGTTTCATCCACACGCTCACCGAGCCCAGTGCGGACCAGCGCGGTGCGGTCGATGTGCTGCTGTGGTCGTTGACCGCGCGCCGGACGAAGCTGATCGAGCCCGCCGGCGAGGACGAGGTCGACAACCGGGTGGTGTTCGTGCCGGGAACCCGCTTCAAGGTCCTGGAGATCACGGAGCCGGGGTCCGACGGGACACGGGGCCGGATCCTGCTTCGCGAACTGGCCGTGTCCGAAGTGGACGAAAGTGGCCGGGTGGACGCGCGGCAGGCGCTGGACGAACTGGCGATCACGTCGCTCCAGCGGTGCACGGACCGCTGGGCGACGGCACAACCGCGTGGTGTGGTGGGGGAAGCGGCACGAGGCCGGTTCGGCGCACTGCCCGGGCTGGTGTGAACGTGGTGGCGAACCGCCGTGGCCCTCGGGGAATCCGGGGAAAGGGCGACTGGAAGGTGACGGGCGATGAATCGTGAACTGCTGACGGTGGGCGCGGATCGGCAAGGGGGCTATCCCTCGATCGGCGCCGCGCTGGCCGTGGCCCGTGATGGCGCGATGATCAGCGTCCGGCCGGGCAGGTACGAGGAGAACCTCGTCGTCGACCGGACGGTCAGCATCGCCGCCGACACCGACGGCACGGTCGAGGTGTACGCGGCCAAGGGCAGCGCGCTGGTCGTCGACGCCGACGGTGTTCAGCTCCGGGGCCTGAACATTTCCGGCGACGACGGCGAGTGCGCGGTGGTGGACGTGCTGCGCGGGGAGGTCGCTCTCGACAGCTGCCGGATCAGCGGCTCCTCCTGGGCGGCGCTGCTGGCCAGGGGCACCGGTTCGCTGGCGACCCGTGGCTGCGAGGTGACCAGCGGCGCGGGCGCAGGCATCGTCGTCACCTCCTCCGCGCCCAGCACGGTCGAGGACACGATTCTGTCCGATGTGGCTTCCTCGGCCGCGGTGGTCAGCGAGACCGGGTCGCTGACGTTGCGCCGGGTGGAGGTGCGCCGGCCGGGTGGCAACGGCATCTGTGTGAACGGCCGGGGCCGCTGTGTGATCGAGCAGGGAGCCGTCATCGCCGCGGCCAAGCCCGCGATCGTGGTGGACCAGCAGGGTAGCCTCCAGGTCAGTCAGCTGGACGTGCGCGAAGGCAAGAACGTCGACATCTACCTGGCGGGCGGCGCGTCGGTCAGCATCGCGGACTCCACGTTCACCGGCGCGGCGGCGCAGGCCGCGCACATCGCGGGCACGGCCCGGCCGGAGCTGCGCGGCTGCACCTTCACCGGCGCCACCCGGTGCAGCGTGCAGGTGACCGGGCAGGCCACGCCCACGCTGGTCGACTGCGTCATCGAGGATTCCCCGGTCGGGTTCATCGTGGACGCCGAGGCTTCCCCGCGGTTCGACAACGTGACGATGCGCGGCTCGATGCAGGTGCTCGCGACGATCGCCACCACGGGGACCACGCGCTTCACCCGCTTGCGGGCCGCGACCGACTCGGGCTCGGGTATGCGGATCAGCGGTGGCACCACGCAGTTCGACGGATCGTCGATCGAGATCGGCGACGCCGCGGCGATCGAGCTCACCGAGTCCGCGCAGGTGGTGGTGAACGACACGCGCCTCAGCACGAGGAGCGAGATGGCGCTGTCGGTGATCGACGCGGGCCGGGCAGAGCTGAATTCGGCCGTGTTGCAGGGGGGCGGTCTGGATGTCGGCGCCGGCCGGGTGCTGATCACCGACAGCGAAATCTCCGGGGCGGCCGCGGACGGCATCCGGGTCGCTCGTGGCGGAATCCTCACCGCGAGCCGCTGCCGGGTGCGTGGTGCGCACCGGCACGGCGTCCGGCTGCTGAGCGGAGCGCGTGCCGAGCTCACCGAATGCGAGGTGCTGGACAGCACGGTCAACGGCGCGCACCTGGAAACGACCGAGCCGGTGCGGCTGGCCCGGTGCGTGATCCGTAACAGCGGCGGTGTTCCGGTGCAACGTCCACCGCAGGACCAGGTCACGATCGAGGATCTGGTGACCGACGAGGCGCCACGCTCGGCGGCGGACCCCATGGGCTCGCTGGACCTGGGGCGGTCGCCGAACGGCACCCGGCAGGCGGAGAGCACCAGGCCACCGGAGCCCAGTGCCGCGGCACTGGGGCAGCAGCCCCTGACCGACGCCGGCAGCGTCGTGCCGGACGGGCCGCTGGCCGAGCTGGACACGCTGATCGGGCTGGAAGGGGTCAAGCAGGAGGTCCGGGGGCTGATCAACCTGATCCGGATGTCGCAGGTGCGGCAGCAGAAGGGGCTGCCGATGCCGCCGATGAGCCGGCACCTCGTGTTCGCCGGTCCGCCCGGCACCGGTAAGACGACGGTGGCGCGGCTCTACGGTGCTGTGCTGGGCGAACTCGGCATTCTCTCCAGCGGTCACATGATCGAAGCGGCCAGGGCGGATCTGGTCGGTCAGTACATCGGTTCCACCGCCATCAAGACCACCGAGCTGGTGACCAAGGCCATCGGCGGGGTGCTGTTCATCGACGAGGCCTACACGCTGACGGCGGCCACCGGCGGCGCCGGACCGGACTTCGGCCAGGAGGCCGTGGACGCGTTGATGAAGATGATGGAGGACCATCGCGACGAGCTGGTGGTGATCGTCGCGGGCTACTCCGAGCTGATGGAGAGGTTCCTCCAGTCCAACCCCGGTCTGGCCTCCCGCTTCACCCGGACCGTCGAGTTCCCCAACTACAGCGTGGAGGAACTGGTCACCATCACCACGAACCTGTGCCGCAAGCACTACTACGAGCTGACCGACGACGCGGTCGACGCGCTGGTCGACTACTTCGTCCGGATCCCGAAGGGAGAGACCTTCGGGAACGGCCGCGTCGCCCGCAAGCTGTTCGAGGCGATGATCAACACCCAGGCGTCGCGACTGGCGCTCAACCCGCCGGAGCGGGATGTCGATCTCAGCAGGCTGACCGCGGCCGACGTCCTCCCGCAGACCGAACTGCTGGAACAGCTGCCGGTCGAGGCGTCCGCGACGCCGACCCCGGACACCGATCCGGCCGCGGCGGTGCGGGCCAGCCGGGCCTGGCGGCGGATGTCCGCGTTGGTCGGCGTCGACGGCCCTCGCGAGTCCGCCGCGTCCACACTGGTGTCGTTGTGCGAGCGGAAGAACCAGCGGCGGGCCATCGGCCACTACGGCAACGCGGTACTGACCGGTCCGGAAGGTAGCGGGCGGCGGGAGCTCGCCCGCCTTTACGCACAGGGGCTCGCCGAACTCGGGCTGGCCGATAGCGGCCAGCTGGTCCGCGCGTCGTTCGCCGACGAGCTACGACCGCACTGGCCCGGACAGGCGGAAAGCCTGCTGCGAGGGGCCTTCCAGGACGCGCAGGGCGGGCTGCTTCTTTTGGACGCCGGCGCCGATGGGGACCTCCAGCCGGAAGAGGCCGAGGCTTTGCTCGCCGCGCTGCGGAACCACACGGGTGACCCGGTCGTACTGATCACCGGTACCCCGGACGGCGTCCGTCGGTTGTTCGGGCACGCTCCGCAGCTACGGGAGTACTTCGGCCAGGGGTGGGAATTCGGCGAGTACTCCACCGGGAACCTGGCGGCGATCGCCGTCCGGTATCTGCGTGCCCGTGGCCACGAGGTGCCCGACGACGTGGCCACCGCACTGTACGCGCACATCGAGCAGTCCGGAGAGCGGACCGCGTACGGGGTGCACCGGCTGGCCGACCGGCTCGGCCGGATGGCGGCGTCCCGGACGCTCACCGCCGCGGACCTCACCGGGCTGCGCTTCGCCGAGCCCACGGCCGGCGGGCTGGCTTCGGTGCGCTGAGCGCGGGAGTTCGGATACAACCCGTACCCAGATTTCCCGTGTTGGCCGGCCCTTCTGGGATTTCGGCCGTTCCCTGCCATTTACTGGTGGGTGAGGAAATTTGGAGGTTGCCATGCCTGAAGTGGACCGGACTCGGCTGGAGATGCTGAAGCAGGAGTACGAGCGCCAGATGGAGCGCATCGTGCAGATGAAGGAGCGGGTGGCCGAGATCTCGGGGACGGCGGTCTCGCCTCGGGGTGAGCTCCAGGTCACCGTGGGCAGGGCAGGCGAGGTGACCAAGGTGGACTTCCTGTCCAGCTCGTATCGTCGGATGACGAAGAACGAGCTGTCCGATCTGGTGCTCCGCACCGTCAACGACGCCCGGGACAAGGCGTCCGACCGGGCCGCGGAACTCATCCAGCCACTGATGCCCGCGGGCACGGACGTGAAGGCCATGATGACCGGCAAGGTCGACATCAGCGCCGTGATCCCGGATGACACCCGGCTTCCTGAGGTACTGCGGGAACGCTGGAGCCGGCAGTCCTGAACAACGCCGGGTTTCCGGGTACGCGAACTGTGGTCTGTCTCGCGGAATTGTCTTTGTAGGCGAAAGGAGTTGCGGTGAACCAGTTCTGGGTTGATCCCGAGGGTCTGGGCAGGAGCGGCGAGGGCTACGACGCGGTGCGAGCCCGGCTGCTGGGGCTGCAGAGCGATGTCCAGAACATTGTGGACGCCTACTCGGGCAGCTTCGGCGGCGACGACGGCGGCGTACAGTTCCGGCAGAACTTCAACGACAGCATGGGCGATTACCACGAAGGCATCGGCGGGGTGCAGCAGAGTCTCGGATTCGTTTCCGACGGGCTCAACATCAACCGCAAGACCTACAGCAACGCCCGGGACGACTCGAATCAGGCTACCTACAATTTCCTGACGAGCGGCGAGGAAGCCGGTTTCGGTGACGACTCTGGTCAGGGCTCGAACTCGGGTGAGGGGGGTTCGGGTCAGTGGGTGGCTGGGGTGGTGGAGAAGATGCCGGATGCGCCGGGGAATAGGCGGGATTTTGTGAAGTCGGGGCGTCCTGGTTCGGGTGAGGGGGGTTCGGGTCAGTGGGTGGCTGGGGTGGTGGAGAAGATGCCGGATGCGCCGGGGAATAGGCGGGATTTTGTGAAGTCGGGGCGTCCGGGTTCGGG
>NZ_JBHYIK010000085.1:0-38875 GCF_042739735.1 Amycolatopsis sp. NPDC059027
GCTGGCCCCGGCGCACCCGGGGCCAGGGACCCGGGGGCCCGGTGCGTGGATTTAACGCCCACATTCGGGGCGTTGTCCGCCCGTAAGGTGGCCTTAACGGCACGTCACGAAGGGGAGCAGCGCAGGACTGGGACCGGCGGGAGAGAGACCCGCCGGTGGAGGTGCGAGGGGCTTATTCGTCGCCGCCGGGGCGGAGACCCTGGTAGATCTCCTTGCAGGCCGGGCACACGGGCGACCCGGGCTTGGGCGACTTCGTCACCGGGAAGACCTCGCCGCACAGCGCCACCACGTGCGTGCCCATGACCGCGCTCTCGGCGATCTTGTTCTTGCGCACGTAGTGGAACATCTTCGGGGCGTCGTCGTCCGTCGAATCGGTGCCCTCGGGCCGGGTATCCGGCTTCGTCAACGTCTCAGTGCTCACCCCTGCAGGATACTTGCCCCCGGCCCGCTGACGAGCAAGGAGAACCCGATGCGCTGGCACAGTGCCCTCACCCTGCTCGGCGGCGACGGCCGGATCGCCGCCGAAGCCTGGACCGAGCTGGAGCGCCACTACGGCCAGCCGCACCGGCGCTATCACGACCTCCGTCACGCGGAGTCTGTCGCCCGTTACGCGGCGGAGTTCACCGCCGACCCTCGCGTCACGCTGGCGGCTTGGGCACACGACGTCGTCTACGACGCCACTCCCGGCGACGACGAGCGCGCCAGCGCGGCGTGGGCCCGCCGCTGGCTCACCCGCGCCGGACTCGCCGAGGAGGACATCGCCCGCGTCGAGGAGCTGATCCTGACAACCATCAGCCACGACGCGCCCGCCGACGACCTCCTCGCCACGGCCCTGCTCGACGCCGACCTCGCGATCCTCGGCGCCGCACCGGAGGCGTACGCCGCGTACGCGCGCAACGTCCGGGAGGAATACGCGAAGTACCCCGACGAGGTCTGGACGCCGGGGCGCATCGTGGTTCTGGAGCGGATGCTCGCGAAACCCCGGCTGTATCGCGGCGAATCCGCGCGGGAACGCTGGGAGGCGGCAGCGCGCCGGAACATCGCGGCGGAGCTGAGCCACTGGCGCTCCCCCGGCCTTGATCGCCAGAATGTCGAGCCGTGACACCCACTCTCTTCCCCCGCGACGAGGTCGCCACCGCGCTGCGCGAAGGCCGTCCTGTCGTGGCGCTGGAAAGCACGCTGCTGTCCCACGGCCTTCCGCCGGGCCGCAACCTCGACGTCGCGAGGCGGCTCGAACAGACCGTTCGCGACGGCGGCGCCGTCCCGGCCACGATCGCGGTGCTCGACGGGCGGCCGGTGATCGGGCTGTCGGGCGCCGAGCTGGAGCGGGTGTGCGCCGCGAACGCCGGGCTGGACAAGCTTTCGCTGCGCGACCTCGGACCGGCCGCCGGGCTCGGCCGGTCCGGCGCGACGACGGTCGCGAGCACCTCGGCGCTGGCCGCGGCGGCGGGCATCGGCGTGTTCGCCACCGGCGGCCTCGGCGGCGTCCACCTCGGCGCTTCGACCAGCTGGGACGTCTCGGCCGACCTCGGCGTGCTGGCGCGGATCCGGACCGTCGTGGTGTGCTCCGGCGTCAAGTCCGTGCTCGACATCGCCGCGACGCTGGAGGTGCTGGAGACGAACTCGGTGCCCGTGCTCGGCTACCGGACCGGCGACTTCCCCGCGTTCTACCTGCGTTCCTCCGGCCATCCCGTCGCCCACCGCGTCGACGACGCGAAGCAGGCCGCCGCGGTCATCGCCGCGCATCGCATGTACGCGGATTCCGGGATCCTGCTAACGAATCCGATCCCCGAAGCGTCCGAAATGGACAAGGAGCTGCACGACCGGCTGCTCGCCGAGGGCCTGGAACTGTTGCGCGACAACGACATCCACGGCGCGGATGTCACCCCGGCGCTACTGGAGCACTTCCACAGCGCGAGCGGCGGGGTGAGCCTCGACGCGAACGAGGCCCTGGTCCTGTCGAACGCGAAGCTGGCTACCGAGGTCGCGGTCGCACTCAGCTGACGGGGTGCCGGACGTCGTCGGCGACCTGGGTGATCGCGGCGGACAGCGCCTGCTGGAACACGGCGATCTGACGGTTCTCCAGGGAGAAATATTCGCCGTGGGGGCCGCTGATGCCGAGCGTCCCGTTGTTCGCCTCGACCGTGCAGACGGCCGTACTCCGCTCACCGTCCTGGCACCGGACCAGCCACTCACGCTGCGGTCCGGTGGCGGTGAACTCGGAAACCTGGGTACTCATCGGAACTCCTGACGTGTGATGTGGGACACTGACGAGGCAGAAAGCTACCACTTGAAATGCAAGTGCGGACTGCGTCGGACCGAGTTTGCACCCGTACGGGCGAATATCCGCCACAATCGCCCAGGACGGGGGCAGACTGCCCGCCATGACCCACTCCGATCCCGATCCCGGCCCCGTCGTGCAGCGGATCCTGCTCGGCGCCGACCTGCGCGACGCCCGCGAGGCAGCCGGACTCTCCAACGCCGAGGCCAGCAAGGCACTCGGCTGGTACACCGGCAAGCTCTCCAAGGTCGAGCAGGGGGACATGAAGGTCAGCGACAAGGATCTGGACAAGGCCGCCCGCATCTACGGAATCCCCAAGAGCCGCACGGCAAAGCTCCGGAATCTGGCGACCGACTCCCGTCGCAAACTCCCACCCGCCCGCGTTCCCGAGCATTCGGTCAAATACGTCAACCTGGAACGCGCCGCCACGGAACTGAAGATCTTCAACGGTAGTTGCTTCCCTGGTATCGTCCAGACCGCTGACTACGCCCGCGCCATGTTGGAACGATCGGTGACCACCTCGCCCGCGGACGTCGATCGCATGGCCGAGGACCGCGTCCACCGCATGGAGCGCATGAAGACACCCGGCGCGCCCCGATTGTGGCTGATTGTCGGTGAGGAGGCGTTGTACCGCGAGATTGGCGGACGAGCCGTCCTACGTGCCCAGCTTGAGCAGATCAGGGAGCTGGCCAAGTTGCCGCATGTGTGCGTGCAGATAATCCCGTTCGATGGCGGAGCACATGCCTCGCACGGAGTCGTGTTTTCGATCATCACTCTAATCGAAGGCCGACCCGGCGTCGTGTACGTCGAAGGGCTCACCGCGTCCGACTACCTGGGCAGGGAACACACGCGCGTCTACAACCTAGCCTTTGAAAATCTTCGTGGCAGCACCTTGAGCCAGCAGCGGACAACCGAGAGGATTAGCCGACGTATCAAGGAGTTGACGTAGGAGGCCACATGAATGCCCCGGATCTCACCGGCGCGCACTGGCGCAAATCGACACGTAGTGGTGGAGCACAGAACTGCGTGGAGGTAGCGCAATCCGCCACCTGGGCGGCGGTTCGGGATACCAAGAACCGGGACGCGGGCGCGCTGACCTTCAGCGCCGAGGCCTTCACCGCCTTCCTTGCCGCCGCCAAGAACTCGTAACGGCGTCGTCGTAGTCGGCGACGCCGCGCTCGACGTCACGGCCCGCCACCACGGTCCCCTCATACCCGGCGGCGACACCCGTGCGCGAGTGCGGTTCACCGGCGGCGGCGCGGGCGCGAACACCGCGCTGTGGCTGCGTTCGCTGGGCACCGAAACCACGCTGGTCACCCGCGTCGGAGATGACGCGGGTGGCAGGCTGGTCCACTCCGAGCTGACCAAAGCCGGGGTCCGCTGCGTGTTCACGATCGACCAGGACGCGCCGACCTGCTGTGTCGTCGTCCTGGTCGACGACGACGGCCAGCGCAGCATGCTCGCCGATCGCGGCGCGAACGCGCGCCTGCGTCCCGAAGACGTCCGGATTCCCGAAGGCGCCGCGCATCTGCACCTGTCCGGGTACGTGCTGCTCGAAGAGTCCTCACGCCCGGCGGGGCTCGCCGCGCTGGCCCACGCGAAAGAGTCCGGGCTCACGACGTCGGTCGATCCGCAGGCGGCGGCGCACCTCACCGAAGCCTTCCTCGAAGACATCAGCGGCGTGGATCTGTTGCTGCCCAACACCGACGAACTCGTCGCGCTCACCGGTTCACCCGAGCCCGCGAGCGCGAAAACACTCCTGGGCGCGGTGGGTGCCGTCGCGGTCACCGCCGGTCCCGACGGCGCGAGCTGGATCGACGCGGACGGCGTCACGAGCATCCCCGCCGAGCGCGCGGACTGTGTGAACTCCACCGGCGCCGGGGACGCGTTCGACGCGGGAGTGCTGCACGCGTGGCTGGCCGGTGCGTCCACAGTGGACGTTCTGCGCGGCGGGGTACTGCTGGGAGCCCGCGCGGTCACCCGCACCGGCGCCCAGCCGTGAAAGCGGCTCAGCCGTCGATGACCCGGTGGTCCTTGCTCTCGATCGCCGTGGCCTCCCGCTGGTAGCGGTTGACCTTTTCGGACTTGCGGGGCGGGCGGTCGTTGGCGATGAGCACCGCGACCCACGGCAGCGGTACCGAGATGACCAGGAAGATCAGCGCCAGCCACCAGGTGTGGTAGGTGAGCCCGGCCAGAATGAGGCACGGGATGCGGCAGCCCATCATGATGACGTACTTCCGCTTGCGTGCCGCCAGCTGGTCGTCGTACGACGGAGCCGCCGCGGTGATGAGCACCGGGTCGGGACCGTGGGCGGGCGCGTTCACAGCACCACCTCCGTGTCCCATCGTCTCACTCGTCAGTGCTACCCGACAGAGGGGTGGGACAAACGGTGCAGAGCCGCGACCACGAGCGTCTCGACGCCGGTCCGCAGCGTCGGGTGCAGCACGGGCGCGAACTTCGGCGAGTGGTTGGACGGGATGTCCCGTTCGAACCGGCCCTCGGTCATCGCGCCGATGACGGTCTGCGCGTCCATGCCGCCGACCAGCCAGAACACCGAGGGCGCGCCGATCGCGGTGCCGAAGTGGCCGAAGTCCTCGCTGCCGGTGACCAGCGGCGCCTCCATCGCGCGCTCGGCGCCGAAGTGCTCGCGGAACACCCCGGCCAGGTCGTCCGCGGCGGTCTCGTCGTTGCGGGTCACCGGGAAGCTCGCGATCGTCTCGATCTCGGGCGGTTTCGGCGCGCCCGCGGTCTCGGCCTCCCCTCGCACGATGCGGTGCACCGCGGCGACCACGCGGTCTCGGACGTCGGAGTCGAACGAGCGGATGTTGACCTCCAGCACGGCGTCGTCTGCGATGACGTTCGACGCGGTGCCCGCGTGCAGGGAGCCGACGGTGACCACCGCCGAGTCGGTGGCGGCGATCTCGCGGGACACGATCGTCTGGAGTTTCAGCACGACCGACGCCGCCAGCACCACCGGGTCCACGGTCGTCTCCGGGCGTGAACCGTGCCCGCCCCGGCCGTGCAGCGTGATGCGCAGCGAGTCGGTGGCGGCCATGATCACGCCCGGCCGGGTGAGCACCCAGCCCGCGGGCCCCGGCGTGACGTGCTGGCCGAACACGAAGTCCGGCTTCGGGGCGCGGTCGAACAGGCCGTCGTCGACCATCCGCGCCGCGCCGCTGCCCTGCTCCTCCCCCGGCTGGAAGACGGCGAGCACCGTGCCCGACCAGGTGTCGCGGGACGCGGCGAGCAGCGCGGCGGCCCCGGAGAGCCAGGTCGCGTGCATGTCGTGGCCGCAGGCGTGCATCACCGGGACGTCCGTGCCCTGCGCGTCGGTGCCGCGGGCGGTACTCGCGTAGGACAGGCCGGTCTTCTCCTCGACCGGCAGCGCGTCGATGTCGGCGCGCAGCATGACCGTCGGGCCCTCGCCGTTGCGCAGGATGCCGAGCACCCCGGTCCCGCCGATGCCCGTGTGCACTTCGTAACCGTCGCGTTCGAGCCGCGCGGCGAGGATCCCGGCGGTGCGGGTTTCGGCGAAGGACAGCTCGGGGTGCTGGTGGAGGTCGACGTACAGCGCTTCGAGATCCGGCAGGGCCGCCTCGAGCGGGGCCAGGACACGTTCAATGCTCACCGGGCCATCGTGGCAGGCTTACCGACCGTGAGCACCTTTACCGTCCCCGATCTGTCCGACGACGTCTGCGCGCGGCTGCGTGAGGCGTTCCTGCGCACCGGCTACGACGCGGACGGTGTCGTGGCCGTCCTCGGCGGCGCCGCGCACGCCGCGCTCGGGCGGGGCGAGCCGGAACTGGCGTACCGCGCGAGCCTCGACGGCGGTGAGCTCGGCACGCTGATCCGGTTGTTCCTGCTGGCCGGCACCGAGCCGGAGAACGCGGTCAAGGCGGCCTTCGCGCCGCTGCCCGTCGAGGACGCGGTCGCCGCCGGTGTCCTGCGCGGCGCGGGTGACGGATTCCGCGCGGCGCTCGACATCCGGCCGCACGGCGACGACGACGGCTCGTGGTGGGTGGTGTCGGACCTCGACTCCGACGCGCTCGGCCACGCCGTGCCCGAAGACCACGTGCTAGGCGTAGGGCACGCGTCGCTGAGCCTGATCCGGGCGACGAGCCGCCGTCCGGTGGGCAGTCTGCTCGACCTCGGCACCGGCAACGGCGTCCAGGCACTGCACGCGACCCGGCACGCACAGCGGGTCACCGCGACGGACGTCTCGGCGCGGGCGCTCGCGCTCGCCGGCGCGACGTTCCGGCTCAACGAGCTCGACGTCGAGCTGGCCAGGGGCGAGTGGTTCGCGCCGGTCGCGCGGCGGCGGTTCGACCAGGTCGTGTGCAATCCGCCGTTCGTGGTCGGGCCCGCCCGCGTCGACTACACCTACCGCGACTCCGGGCTCGCCGGGGACGACGCGAGCGCGCTCGTGGTGCGTCAGCTGCCCGCGTTCCTGAACGAGGGCGGCGTCGGCCAGTTGCTCGCGTCGTGGCTGCACGTGGGCGGCGAGGACTGGGGCGACCGGGTCGCGCGGTGGCTGCCCGCGGAGACCGACGCGTGGTTCGTCCAGCGGGACGTCGCCGATCCGGGTCTCTACGTCGGCACGTGGCTGCGCGACGCCGGGATCGACCCGCGCTCGCCCGAGGGCCGGGCGAAATCCGCGGCGTGGCTGGACTGGTTCGCCGCGAACGACGTCCGGGGCATCGGGTTCGGTTTTGTCACACTGCGACGCGCGAGCGGTGTCACACCGACCGTGGTGTGCGAGGACCTGCGACAGGCCTACGACGATCCGCTCGGCGAAGAGGCCGGGCGCTGGCTCGACCGCGTGGAGTGGTTGCGCCACAACGGCGATTCGCTGCTGCATGTCCGATTCCGGGTGCCGTCGACGGTGTTGCTGGAGTCGGTCGGCGAGCCCGGCGAGGAGGGCTGGGAGACGACGATCCGGCGTCTCCATCGGACGGACGGACCCGGCTGGCAGCACGAGGTCGACGAACTCGCCACGCGGCTCCTCGCGGGGTGTCGGGGCGCGTTGCCGCTGGAGGACCTGATCGAGCTTCTCGCGGCCGCGCAAGGCCTCGAATCGGACGAACTGGCCGCGGCGGCGCTGCCCGTCGTCCGGGAACTCGTCCGGCACGGAATGCTCGTCCCGGCGGACTCGTGAGGGCCGTCGCGGCCCGCGTGAGCCGGGCGAGCGTGACCGTCGACGGCACCGTGACGGGCGCCATCGACGAGCCGGGTTTGCTGGTATTGCTGGGAATTCACGTCGACGACGACGTCGCGAAGGCGGCGGTGATGGCGCGGAAACTGCACGAGCTGCGCATCCTGCGGGACGAACAGTCCTGTGCCACCGCGGGCGCTCCCCTGCTCGTGGTGAGTCAGTTCACGCTCTACGGGGACACGAAGAAAGGGCGCCGGCCGTCCTGGACGAAGGCGGCCCGCCCGGAGGTCGCGGAGCCGCTCGTGGACGCCGTCGTCGCCGAGTTGCGCGGGCGCGGCGCGACGGTGGCGACCGGGGTTTTCGGCGCGATGATGGCCGTGGAGAGCGTCAATGACGGTCCGTTCACGGTTCTGGTTGAGGTTTAGACCACACCGGTTCCTCCCTTGTCCGTTTTCGTGACGAGACCCCGGTCACCCTGCGCCGGACGTCCGATCGAGGACACATCGTTCCCGGCGCATCGTTCGGACAGGGACGAAACGCCACGGAACCGGGTCCGATCGGGCACGCGGGGAATGGGCTGAAGGTGCCCTTCAGCGCGTCCAGCGCAACGAAAGCGCCCTTCAGCGCGTCCCGCGCACTGAAAGTCCCCTTCAGCCCACGTACGGGAGCGGGCACGGAACGGTTCATTTTTCTCAGGATTCTCAGCTTTCCCCAGGTTTCCCCTTGGTTTCCCCTTCTCAGGAAAAGCTCAGCTTTGGTGGAGCAACCGGCGGCCCAGTACGGCCGTCCCCTTTTCAGCGAGCCGGGAACGTTTTGGAAACCCGGAGCGTTGACCCAAGTGTCCAGCCCAAGCCGGCTGGGCCCGCGGATCGGGTTTCCACAGGGCTCGATGCGCAGGGTGCAGACCGGCGTGACACACCGCAGCACGTTCAGCCCGTGACCGGGGAGGCAGAATGTCAGTCCAGACTCTCGAACGCGAAGCGCGCGGGATTCGCGAGCGCGGGATTCCCACCCAGCAGATCGACGAGCCGGCGAGCGTGGGGGCGCTCACCGACGCCGATCTCGACGCGCAGAGTCCCGCCGCCGACCTCGTCCGCGTGTACCTCAACGGCATCGGCAAGACCGCCCTGCTGTCCGCGGCCGACGAGGTCGAGCTCGCGAAGCGCATCGAAGCCGGTGTGTTCGCCCAGCACATGCTGGAAACCGGTGAAGACCTGTCCGCCAAGCGGCGCAAGGAGCTGTCCGCGCTGGTGCGGGACGGCCACCGGGCCAAGAACCACCTGCTGGAGGCCAACCTCCGCCTGGTGGTCTCGCTCGCCAAGCGCTACACCGGCCGGGGGATGCCGCTGCTCGACCTGATCCAGGAGGGGAACCTGGGTCTGATCCGCGCGGTGGAGAAGTTCGACTACTCCAAGGGGTTCAAGTTCTCGACCTACGCCACGTGGTGGATCCGCCAGGCCATCACCCGCGGCATGGCCGACCAGGGGCGCACCATCCGGCTGCCCGTCCACCTGGTGGAACAGGTGAACAAGCTGGCCCGCATCAAGCGCGACCTGCACCAGCAGCTCGGCCGGGACGCCACGCACGAGGAGCTGGCCGCCGAGTCCGGCATCCCCGCGCACAAGATTTCCGACCTGCTCGACCACTCGCGTGACCCGGTGAGCCTGGACATGCCGGTCGGCACCGAGGAGGACGCGCCGCTCGGGGACTTCATCGAGGACTCCGAGGCCACCGACGCCGAGAGCGCGGTCATCTCCGGGCTCCTGCAGGACGACCTGCGCCGGGTCCTGGCCACGCTGGACGACCGCGAACAACACGTCATCCGCCTGCGCTACGGCCTCGACGACGGCCAGCCCCGCACCCTCGACCAGATCGGCAAGCACTTCGGGCTCTCCCGCGAGCGCGTCCGCCAGATCGAGCGCGAGGTCATGTCCAAGCTGCGCCAGGGCGAGCGGGCCGACCGGCTGCGCGCATACGCCAGCTGAGGCGGTTGTCGGGGCGAGCTGTGCTCGCGGAACGCGCTCGCCCCATGCCTCAGCTGGGTGTCTTTTGGGGGTCGAACCCCCAAACCCCCGCCAGGGGGCAAGCCCCCTGGACCCCCGCCGTGGTCGCGTTCGGCCTTCGAGGAGACATGTTCGTAGGCAGTTTGGAGCTCGACATCCTGCTCGGCGACGTCCATTCGCTGAAGCAGAAGCGATCCGTGGTCCGTCCGGTGCTCGCCGAGGTGCGCAAGCGGTTCTCGGTTTCGGTGGCCGAGGCCGGTCATCTCGACCTGCACCGCAGGACCCTGATCGGAGTGGCCGTGGTCGCCGCGGAGGGCACGCACGTGCGTGACGTGCTCGACTCGTGCGAGCGTTACGTCGCGGGCAGGCCGGAGTTCGAACTGCTCTCCGCGCACCGCAGGCTGCTCGGACCGGACGATTAGCACAGAAGTTTCCTGCAAGGAGAAAGACATGGCCGATCCGGCTCGGGCGCGCAAGCTCGCCAAGCGGATCTCGCAGATCGTGGCGTCCGCGATCGAACACGACGTCAAGGACCCGCGGCTGAACTCGGTGACCATCACCGACACGAAGATCACCGCCGATTTGCACGACGCCACGGTGTACTACACGGTGCTGGGCGAAACCATCGACGCGAAGCCGGACCTCGCCGGCGCCGCGGCGGCACTGGAGTCCGCCCGCGGGGTGCTGCGGTCGAAGGTGGGGCAGGGCACCGGTGTCCGGTATACGCCCACGCTGACCTTCGTGGCCGATAGCATTCCCGAGGACGCGAAGCGCATCGAGGACCTCTTGGAGAAGGCTCGCGAGGCGGACGCGGAGGTGGCTCGGCGGGCGACGGGGGCGCGGCACGCCGGGGACGTCGACCCGTACAAGGCGCCTCGGGAAGAGGTCGACGATGACGAGTTCGCCGAAGGAGAGCACCGAGCCTGACCGGGTTTCCGGGCTCTCCCGCCGCGGCCTGCTGTTCGGCGGTGCCGCGGCACTGCTCGCCTCGGGCTGTTCGCCGGACACCACGCCGGTGGTGGGCCCGCCCGCGTCGTCGGCGCCGGTGGGCCCGACGCCGCTGAGCAGCCCGGTGACGGTGGAGCGCGTGCGGTCCAAAGCCCGCGGCAGAGACGTCGACCTCGTGCTCATCGCCCCGGAAGGCACGCCGACGACCGGGCTGCCGGTGTGCCTCGCGCTGCACGGCCGGGGCGCGAGCGCGCGTACGTTCCTCGAGCTGGGACTGCCCGAGGCGTTGAAGCAGATCGTCCACAGTGGAACGAAGCCGTTCGCGATCGCCGCGGTGGACGGGGACAACTACTGGGTGGACCTCGGTTCCGGCGACGATCCGCAGCGGATGCTGACCGAGGAGATGCCGGGCTGGATCGCCCAGCGCGGGTTGCGCCCGATCGCCGGGGCGCTGGGGATTTCGATGGGCGGCTTCGGCGCGTTGCGTTACGCCCGTGACCATCGCGAACTGAGCGCGGTCGCCGTGTGCAGCGCCGCGTTGTTCCTCAGCTGGCCCGATGCCCGCTCGCGCAAGGTGTTCGCCGACCAGCGGCAGTGGGAGGACAACGAGCCGCTGCTGCACACCGAGGGCCTGGTCGGCTCCCGCACCGGGGTGTGGTGCGGAACCGGGGATCCGTTCGTGACCGCGGACCGCAAGCTCATCAAGGCCGTTCAGCCGGCGGGCGGGAAGATCTCGGCCGGCGCGCACACCGACGACTACTGGCGCGAGGTCCTGCCCGACGCGCTGCGCTTCGTCGGAGAGCGCCTGTCCTGAGCCGGCGAAAATTTCCATCGCCGAAGGAAAAATCTTCGCACAAGCCCTGCAGGTAGCGGGGTTCTCGCGTTTCGTCGCGGAAACTCATGTCTCGCATTGCTGTCCTTTATGGACTCTGGTGCTGCCCAAGGGATTCTTCAGTGTGTTGAGTGCTATGAAGGACTCTCACGGCTTTCGGTGTTCCTGGCAGTGCGCGGCCAGAACGCGGGCATGTCGCGAACGCGTCGTTGGGGACGATCAGCGTCCCCTGCGCGTCGTTCAGGACACCCGCGCAGCGCCCAACGAAGCATCAGTCCTCGGGGAGCGGATGGGCCGCCTCGGCGCGGAACCCGTCGAGCAGCAGGCCGAGGCTACGCCGCCACCGCGGTGACCCGGTCGTCGCCGCGAACACCGTGCCGAGGTCTTCGAGCCGGAAATCGGCGCGCAGGGCGCCGGATTCCTGGGCGCGGGCGATGATCCGGCCCATCCGTTCCCCGATCGCGAGCTTGGTCGCGCCGAGTTCGGACTCGGTCCCGAAGGTGCGGACGCACACCTCGGTGAAACCCCGGTCGGCGACCTGCATCGCGACGGAACGTTCCAGGAAGAGCACGAAACCGTTCCAGGGATCGTCGGCGGCCAGTGCCTCCTCGGTGTGCGTGAGGGACGTCCGCAGCGCGGGCAGGAAGGCGGCCTCGACGAGGTCGTCACGGGTGGGAAAGCGGTTGTACAGCGTGCCGATCGCCACGCCGGCGCGGCGGGCGATCTCTTCCAGTGGAGCGTCGAGCCCCTTGGTGCCAAAGGTTTCGCGGGCGGCGGTGACCAGCGCTTCCCGGTTGCGCCGGGCGTCCCGGCGCAACGGGCGCTGATCAGTGCTCACAGGGTCGAGTATAGCTAAGTTGAAAGCAGCCTCAACTTTGGCTACAGTGAGAACTTGAGGGGATCCTCAAGTTCTGTGGCCGGGAGGCATCGTGAAGACAGTGGCGATTTTCGGGGCGGGGCCGGGTGCGGGGTTCGCGACGGCACGCCGGTTCGGTCGTGAAGGGTTCCGTGTCGCGCTGGTCGCGCGCAGCGGCGAGCGGGTGGCGGCGTTCGCGAAGGAACTGGCGGGGGAGGGGATCGAGGCCGAGGCCTTCACCGCCGACCTCGGCGATCTGGACACGCATACCCGGGTCGTGGACGCCGTCACCGAGCGGTTCGGGGGCATCGACGTCGCGGTGATCAACGGTTTTCTGCCCTACGAAGCCATTCGGCCGATCCTCGACCTGGACGTCGAGGCGATGCGGGACGTGCTGCGTGGCACGGTGCTCGCGCCGATGTCGCTGACCCGGCTGATCTTGCCGGGCCTGCGGGAAAAGGGTGACGGCGCGCTGCTCTACGGCCTCGGACTGTCCGCGAAGACGCCCGCACCGCCCCTCGCCGCTCCGGGCTCGGGGCAGGCGGGCCTGCGCAACTACATTCACAACCTGCACACCGTGCTCGCTCCCGAAGGCGTCTACGCCGGTGCGCTGACCATCGGCAAACTCGTCCAGGGCAGTGACGCGCAGGTGTTGTTCGACCGCAGCGTGGAGGCACGCCACGGTTTCGACCCGGAACGCGTGGAGCCGGAGGAACTGGCCGAACGGTACTGGGAGCTGTACACCCGGCGCGAGCGTGCCGAGATCACTGTCGGGGAGCTGGTTGCGTGACGCGGATCAGCCGAACTGGCCGGGCTGGTAGTTGCCCGCGGGCTGCTGCGTGATGACGTTCACGCGGTTGAACGCGTTGATGAGGGAGATGGTCGCCACCAGTGCGGCCAGCTGATCCTCGTCGTAGTGCTTGGCGGCGTGCGCCCACGCGTCGCCGGTGACTCCGCCTGCCGCGTCGGCGATGCGGGTGCCCTGCTCCGCCAGCTCCAGGGCGGCGCGTTCGGCCTCGGTGAACACCGTGGCCTCCCGCCAGGTCGCGACCAGGTTCAGGCGTGTCGGGGTCTCCCCGGCGCGCGTCGCCTCCTTGGTGTGTATGTCGACGCAGACCGCGCAGCCGTTGATCTGGCTCGCGCGCAGCGCCACCAGTTCCTCCGTCGCGCGGGGCAGTGCCGAGTCCGCTAGTGCCCTGCTCGCCGAGACGACGTGCTTGAGGAACTTGGCCGCGACCGGATTACCGTGGAAGTCGAGTCGGGCGTCCATGGTGTTCTTCCTTTCGTGTTCCGCCGTTACGTCCCACCGACGAGACAGCCCGCCAGGATGTGAGGGTCACATTCCGGCGGGCTGTCTCGTCGTACTGGTGACGGCAGCACGCGGCCAAGGAGCGGACTCATGAAGACACCAGGTGACCCCCGGCTCGATCCGAGCCTGAGCGCGATCATGAGCGAGCGGCGGCAGCTGATCAATCTCGCGTACCGGCTCCTCGGCTCGCTGGCCGACGCCGAGGACGTCGTGCAGGAGGCCTACACCCGCTGGTATGCCCTGTCCCGGCAGCAGCAGGAGGCCATCGCCTCGCCCGGTGCCTGGCTGATGAAGGTCGCCGGGCGCATCTGTCTGGACGTGCTCGGCTCGGCACGCGCGCGGCGCGAAAGCTATGTGGGCGAGTGGATCCCGGAGCCGCTGCCCGATCATCGGGAGTGGAGCGAGGGGCGCGCCGACCCGGCCGACCGGGTCACCCTCGACGAGTCGGTCACCATGGCGTTCCTGGTCGTGCTCGAATCGATGACCCCGGCCGAGCGCGTGGCGTTCGTCCTGCACGACGTCTTCCGGTACCCGTTCGCCGAAGTGGCCGAGATCGTCGGCCGGTCTCCGGCGGCGTGCCGTCAGCTGGCCTCCTCGGCCCGTCGCCGCATCAGTGCGTCCCAGGCTCCCGCTGCATCGGTGGCTTCGCGCGCCGACATCGTCAGGGAGTTCAAGAAGGCATGGGAGGCCAAGGACATCCCGGCGCTCATCGGTCTGCTCGACCCCGACGCCACCGGTATCGCCGACGGCGGCGGCCTGGTCAACGCCGCGCCTCACCCGATCGTGGGCGCCGAGCAGCTCGCGCGTTATCTGGTCACGATCAGCGGCGTGTTCCCCGGGCGGACGATCCTGGAACGCACGGTCAACGGCCAGCCCGGCCTGGTGATCCAGCAGGACGGCGTCACCTCGGCGGTGATCGCGCTCGGCATCGCGGACGGCCGGATCACGCATTTCTGGGCGGTCCGGAACCCGGAGAAGCTCCGGCCGTGGTGAGTCCTTTCACTTGCGCGGCAAGCCTTTCGGGTTCACCTCCGACGCCGCCACCGTCTCGTTCGTGAGGTTCCAGCGGTTGAGGACCTCCGCGTACTGGCCGTTGGCGATCTCGTGCTGCAGGGCCTTCTGCAACGCGTCGGCCAGTCCGTTGCCCTTCTTCGTCATCGCCGCGATGTCCGCGGGGATCTGCCCACCGCCGGAGACGGTGCCGACGATCTTGGCCTGCTTGTCCACCGCGACGTGGTAGGTGGCCGTCGGGTTCGGCCCGACGTAGACGTCGATCCGGCCGGACTTCAGCGCCAGGTAGTAGTCCGAAGTGGTCTGGTAGTACTGGAACTTCACGGGTTTCAGCCCGGCGGCCCTGTTCTGCTCGTCCCAGCGCAGCAGGATCTGCTCCTGGTTCGTCCCCGAGCTGACGCCGACGGTGAGCCCGGCGATGTCCTTCGGCTCACGCACGGTCAGGTCCTTGTCGGACCGGGCTTCGAAGGCGAGCGTGTCCCGCCGGTACGTCGCGAAGTCGTACTTGTCCTTGCGTTCCTCGGTCACCGTGACGTTGGAGAATCCGGCGGTGTACTGGCCGTTCTCCACCGAGAGGAACAGGTTCTCCCACGACGTCGGCTGCAGATCGAGCTTCAGCCCGAGGACGTCGGCGACGAGCTGGGCGATGTCGGGCTCGACACCGATGATCGTCTTGTCGTCGTCGGCACGGAAGGACAGCGGCGGTGTGCCGTTGCCGGTCGTGCCGACCACGAACGTGCCCCGCGCGCGGATGCCGGCGGGCACGAGGTTCGCGATCTCGTCCACCTTCCGCGCGCGGACCCGGTTCTGCTGCGCGGTGATGTTGATCCCGTTCGCGGCGGGCTGCGACGCGGTCTGAGGTGTCGCGTCACCGGCGTCGCAGGCCGTCAGGCTCAGGCCCAGCAACGTCGCGAACAGGACGGGACGCAGGAAGGTGCTTCTCACGCGGAACTCCTCGGTGAAGTGTCCTCAAAGGACTTTGTCGACGAAGGCGCGGGTGCGGTCGTGGCTCGGCTGGTCGAGTACCACCGCGGGCGGGCCCTGTTCGAGGATCCGGCCGCCGTCGAGGAAGACGACGGTGTCGGCGACCTCGCGGGCGAAACCGAGTTCGTGGGTGACGACGACCATCGTGGTCCCCGTGCCGGCGAGGTCCTTGATCACGGCAAGCACCTCGCCGACGAGTTCCGGGTCGAGCGCGGAGGTCGGTTCGTCGAACAGCAGCACGTCCGGTCGCAGCGCCAGCGCGCGGGCGATCGCGACCCGCTGCTGCTGGCCGCCGGACAGCCGCCGCGGGTATTCGTCCGTCTTGCCGGCGAGCCCGACCCTGGCGAGCAGTTCCCGTGCGAGCGCCTCAGCCTCCGCACGGGGCCGTCGTTGTGCGGAAATCGGGGCCTCGACGACGTTCTCCAGCGCGGTGAGATGCCCGAACAGGTTGAAGTTCTGGAACACGAACCCGATCCGCGTGCGCTGCTTGAGGATTTCGCGTTCCTTCAGCTCGTACAGCCGGTCGCCCGCGCGCCGGTAGCCCATCAGTTCGCCGCCGACGCTGATGAACCCGCGGTCGGCACGTTCGAGATGGTTGATCAGCCGCAGCAGCGTGGACTTCCCGGAGCCGGACGGTCCAAGAAGGACAGTCACCTCGCCGGGGCGGATCTGGAGGTCGATGCCGGTCAGGACTTCGTGTGTACCGTAGCTCTTGTGCACACCACGCACGTCCACCATGTGTTTCATCGTCGCGTACCCCGGGCGTAGTAGCGCTCCACGTAGTACTGCACGACCGAAAGCACGGTGGTGAGCGCGAGATACCACGCGGTCGCGACGAGCAGCAGCGGGATCACCCGGCCGTTGCGGGTGTAGATGACCTGGACCTGGTAGAACAGCTCGGGCAGCGCCATCACGTATACCACCGAAGTGCCCTTGACCATGCCGATGATCTCGTTCGCCGCGGTCGGCACGATCGAGCGCATCGCCTGGGGCAGAACGATCCGGCGGAACTGGCGCCCCGACGGGATTCCCAGTGCTGCCGCGGCTTCGCGCTGTCCCGCGTCCACGGCGAGGAACCCGGCGCGCACGATCTCCCCGGCGTACGCGGCCTGGTGCAGCGCGAGGCCCAATCCGGCGGCGAGGAACGGCGGGATCAGGCTCATCGTGTCGAACGAGACGAATGATGGTCCAAAAGGGACACCGAAGGAAAGCTTGTTGTAGAGGATCGCCAGGTTGTACCAGAACAGCAGCTGCAGGATCAGCGGTACCGAGCGGAAGACCCAGGTGTAGGCCCAGCTGACCGCGCGCAGCAGCGGGTTGCCGGAGACGCGCATGAGCGCCAGCACGGTGCCCAACAGGAATCCCGTGACCACACCGAAGAACGTGAGTTCCAACGTGAGCAGAACAGCCGAGAGCACGGATTTCTGGAAGACGTAGGAGGCGAAGGTCGGCCAGTCCCACGCCTTGTTGGTGACGAGGGCGTGCCCGGCCATCGCCACCAGGACGGCCACGACGACCGCGGCCACCCACGTCCACGGGTGCCGGGCGGGGACGATCTTCAGCGACGCCTCCGGCGCGGGCTCCGGGCGGGCGAGGTCGGCGGGCCGCGCGCCGACGTCGCTGGTCATGCCCCGACCGCTCTCGCCGGGATCGCCGACGGCAGGATTCTGCTGAACGGCAACGGTTTTTCCCTTGGTGGCGCGGAAACGTCGAAATGCGCGGTGTAGCCCGACGCGAGATAGAGTTCCCTGGCTTCCGGCTGGTTCGGGCCGGTGGTCAGGTACACCCGCCGATAGCCCCGGCGTTCCGCCTCGGCCTCCAGTTCCGCCACGACGCGCCGGGCCAGCCCGGACCGCCGGTGCGCCCGGTGTGTCCAGATTCGTTTGAGTTCGGCGGTTTCGGGGTCGTAGCGCTGGAACGCGCCGCCCGCGACCGCGTGCCCGGCCCGCACCAGCAACAGCAAACCGCCGTCGGGCGGGGAAAACCGCTCGACGGGGTATTCCCGCAGCTCGTGGTGGACGTCCGCGAGCACCCGGTGATAGCGGCTCGAGTACTCACGGGCGAGATCGGCGAGCAACGGCTTGACCCGCGGATCGGTCTGCCGTACCCACACCGATTCGGGCGGGGGACCGGAAATGGGCATGACGGCACCTGTCTGGAATGGGGAGGCATCAGGAAAACCACGGCGGGACAACGCTTTCTCGCCGACGGTTTCGACCTTAGGAACCCGCGTGGACCGGGGTCAACGCTCGCCGCCCTGGTTCCAGATCGTGGAAGCACGCCTTCGCTCGCTGGACAACGGCACGCAAGCGGCCATCGCGAACGCGGCCGCGCCACCAGTGATCATCACCGTACGCACCGAACTCGCGTCCACGACCATCCCGCCGGCGAGCGCGCCGAGCGAGAACGTCGCCTGGAACGAGGAGGTGAACAGTACCGACGCCGCCTCCGGGCTCCGCGGCGCGGCGTGGGCGAACCACGTCTGCGAACACACCGGCACCGCGCCGTACGCGAGTCCCCAGACGACGAGCAACGCCGCCGCGCCGAACACCGAGCCACCGGCGAACGGGAGAGCCGTCGTCGCGCAGGCGATCATCACCGCACTGACCGCGAACGTGGCCTTGGGATGCCGGGCCACCGCGGCGCCCGCGACGAAGTTGCCGGTGATCCCGGCGAGCCCGTAGCCGAACAACAGCACGGTGATCAGTGCCGGACCGGCGTGCGTGACCTGTTCGAGCAGCGGCGTCACGTAGGTGTAGGTGCCGAAGTGGGCGAGCACGATCAGGACGGTCACCAGCAGCGCCCAGCGGACCGCGCGGCTGCGCAGCATGCCGCCGAGCACGTCGAGCCGCGTCGCCCGCTCGGAAGGAAGGGCCGGGACGAACACCGCCAGTGCGGCGAGCACCCCGAGCGTCAGCGCGCCCATGACGGCGAACGCGGCCCGCCAGCCCCACTGCGCGCCGATGAACGTGCCCGCGGGGACGCCGATCACCGACCCCAGCGGTACGGCCGAGAAGATCACCGCGGTCGTCCGCGCCACCCGCGCCCGGGGCACGAGGCGTTCGGCGAGGCCCGCCGCGATCGACCAGAAGGCACCGATCACGATCCCGACCAGCACCCGGGACACCATCAGCACCGGATAGTTCGGCGCGACGGCGGCCAGGAAGTCGGCGATCGTCAGCACCAGCATCAGCACGCCGAGCATGAACCGCCGGTCGAGCCGCGCGGTCGCGACGGTGACGGCGGGGGCGGCGATCGCGGCGAGAATGCCGGGCGTGGTCATCATCAACCCCGCGGTGCCGTCGGAGAGGCCGAAGGTGGAACCGATCGGGGTCAGCAGGCCGATCGGCAGGATTTCGGTGGTGACGATCGAAAAGATCCCGAGCGTCACCGCGACCACGGCGAGTCGGCCGGTCAGCGGTGCGCGGGTTTCGACGACGGCGGAAGGCGTTGTGCGTACGGACATGGCGGCAAGTCCAGCACCGGCGGGAGTGCCCGGTCTGGCGAATTCGCGACACCTCGGTGGCGCGCGAGGGTGACGTCGGTTTCCCGCCAGTGTCCTCTTAGGACACCGGCTTCGCGGCGACCACGAGGTCGCGCACGATCGCCTGGTCCACCCGGTGCGAGAACTCGTCGTACGGCCCGCCCTCGCGGACGTCCAGCCCGGCCCGGCCGAGCACCGCGACCAGGTCCTCGCGCGGGAGAACCGTGGTGTTCCAGGAAATCCCGATCGCCCCGCCGGGCCGCAGCACGCGAGTCCACACGGGAATCGCGGCGGCGAGCAGATCACGCGGGCTGCGTGCGAGCGACGCGTCCTGCGTGCGATGGCTACCGTGCTGGACGCCGTACGGCGCGTCGGTGACGATCACGTCGACCGAGCCGGGCTTCACCAGTTCGTCGGTGGTGAGCGTGTCGGCGTTGTAGTACGTCAGCTGTCGCGTCTCGCCCGCCTTGTACTGCTCCTTGCTGAACGCGTACTCGATGTCGAGCCTGCGTCCCAGCCGTGTTTTGTTGCGCCGCAGCAGGCCCGATTCGGCGCTGTGCTTGACCCGCTTGGTACGCAGCCACGTCTTGATGAACTGCTCGTAGGCCTCGAAGTCCTTGCCGTCGACGTCGAGCCCGGTCGCGTCGAAGCCGTACATCATCGCCTGGTTCAGCGTCGTGCCGCGCCCGCACAGCGGGTCGAGCAGGCGCACCGGCTTGCCGAGCCACGACGTCGGCTTCGCGGTGGCCAGCAGCGTGGCGTTGAGCAGCAGTTTCGTGAACTGCTCGTTCGTCTTGCCCGCGTACTTCTGGATCGTCAGCAGATCCGAGTCCGTCGTCGCGAGCGGGCGCACGGTGACCGGGCGCAGCACGCCGTCGCCGAGCTCGAACAGCGCGTAGAGCGAGGACAGGTTCGACAGCAGGGCCAGGTCCCGCTCGCCCAACGCGGTCGAGGTGGCGAAGCGCACATAGCCGACGCCGCCGAGCTCGACCTCCTCGATCCCGGACAGCTCGACGCTCAGCGCGTCGCCGAAGACCGCCAGCTCGGCGCGCAGCAGCGCGGGGGAGGAGGCGGCGTAGACCCGGTTGGCCGACGGGTGGACCAGAATCACGTACTCGGACATCCCGCAGAGCGTAGCGTGACGCACTGTGACAGCTACTTTGGCGCAGGACATCCAGGAAGCGGCCGCGCTGCTGGCCACCGCCACCGACGTGACCCTGCTCGGGCACGTCCGCCCGGACGCCGACGCGCTCGGCAGCGCACTGGCCCTCGGCCGCGTACTGCACCAGCGCGGCGCGAGCGTCCGCGTCTCGTTCGCAGAACCGGCCGAGCCACCGGAAACCCTTCGCTGGCTGGACGTCGACGGCCTGCTCACCCCACCCGCCGAGCTGCCCGTGTCCGAACGGCTGCTGGTGGCGCTGGACACGCCGACGCTGGGGCGGCTCGGTTCGCTTGCCTCGCGGGTGGCGACCACCCGGCAGATCGGCGGCGACGTGCTGGTGATCGACCACCACGCGACGAACGCCTACTACGGCACCCGGCACGTCGTCGACGACACGGCCGAAGCCACCGCGGTGCTCGTCTTCCGGATCCTCTGCGAGATGGGCCTCGAACTCGACGAGCCGACCGCTCGCGCCCTGTACGCCGGGCTGGTCACCGACACGAGCGGCTTCCGCCGTGCCCGCCCGGACACGCACCGGATGGCCGCGCGGCTGCTCGAAGCCGGGGTGAATCCCGAGCAGGTGGCGCGGCGCATCGTCGACGATCACCCGTTCGCGTGGCTGCCGATGCTGTCCTCGGTGCTTGCCGGCGCGCGGCTCGAACCTGAAGCCGCGCAAGGGCTCGGGTTCGTGCACGCCGTGGTGCGTCTCGACGCCGCGAAGACCGTGCGGCCCGAGGAGGTCGAGTCCGTGATCGACGTCGTGCGGGCCACCAGCGAGGCCGGGGTCGCCGCGGTGCTCAAGGAGGCCGCGCCGCTGGACCACGGCTCCCGCTGGCAGGTTTCGCTGCGCTCGACCGGCGGCATGGACGTCTCCGCGGCGGCCGCGGAGTTCGGCGGCGGCGGACATCGGATGGCCGCGGGCTGCACGGTGGAAGGCGCGGCCGAGGAGGTCATCGACGGCCTCCGCGCCGCTCTCTCCCGCGCGCCACTGCTGCGCTGAGCCGTTCCGCTCCACTGTGGACGGACGGTCCGTGAATGCCACATTGAGGGACTCAGAGTCCGTCAATGTGGCATTCACGGAACGCCGAAGGAATGAACGGAAGATTCAGGACGCTCTGAGCGCCCCCGAATAGACAGCCTACGGGGTAGGGGTGACGGAAAGCGCGTGGCGCGGTCGCCGAGGGACGCCCTTGGTGCGTTGAGTGCGACGGGGGCGTCCCTCGGTGCGGTCAGTGCACCCGGGGCGTCCCTCGGTGCGCGCGTCGGAATCCGGCCTGGGAAGTTCCCGCTTCCCGCAGGGCGGAATTGTCGGGGGTGGTCGTTACGCTCGGCGCGTGCCGAACGATTCCGAACTGGACACCGAGGCCGGGGCCGAAACCGAGCGGATCCCCGCCAAGCGGGTACTGGGCCTCGCCGTGCCCGCGTTGGGGGTGCTCGCCGCCGAGCCGCTGTACGTACTGGTCGACACCGCGGTCGTCGGCCACCTCGGCGCGCTGCCGCTGGCCGGGCTCGCCGTCGCCGGGGTCGTCCTCGCGCAGGTGTCCACGCAGCTCACGTTCCTGTCGTACGGCACGACGTCCCGCACCGCGCGGCTGCACGGCGCGGGCAGGCGCGCGGACGCCGTCCGCGAGGGTGTGCAGGCCACCTGGCTCGCCGTGCTCGTCGGGCTGGTCCTGCTGGTCGCCGGTCAAGTGCTGGCCGGGCCGGTGGCGCGAGTGCTCACCGGCAACGACGAGATCGCCGCCGCGGCGGTGTCCTGGCTGCGCATCGCCCTGTTCGGCGCCCCGCTGATCCTCATCACGATGGCGGGCAACGGCTGGATGCGTGGGGTCCAGGACGCGACGAGACCGCTGCGCTACGTCTTGGCGGGCAACGGGATCTCGGCGGTGCTGTGCCCCGTGCTGGTGTACGTCGCGGGGTGGGGGCTCGAGGGTTCCGCGATCGCGAACGTCGTCGCGCAGGTGATCTCGGCCGGGCTGTTCGTCGCCGCGCTGGTGCGGGAGCGGGTCTCGCTGCGTCCGGAGTTCGGGGTCATGCGGGCCCAGCTGGGCCTCGGCCGGGACCTCGTGCTGCGCAGCCTCGCGTTTCAGGCGTGCTTCGTCTCCGCGGCCGCCGTCGCGGCGCGGACGTCGGCGGAGGCGGTGGGCGCGCACCAGGTCGTGCTCCAGCTCTGGACGTTCCTCTCCCTCGTGCTCGACTCGCTGGCCATCGCCGCGCAGTCGCTGATCGGGGCCGCGCTCGGGGCGGGCGTGGCGCGTCAGGCCCGGGGTGTCGCCGGGCAGATCACCGGGTACGGGCTGGTGTTCGGCTGCGTGCTCGGCGTGGTGTTCGCGGGGCTGTCCGGCCTGCTGCCGCACGCCTTCACGACGGACCCGGGTGTGCTCGGCGAGATCCCGCACGCGTGGTGGTTCTTCGTGGCGCTGCAACCGATCGCCGGAGTGGTGTTCGCCCTCGACGGGGTCCTGCTCGGTGCCGGCGACGCGGCCTTCCTGCGCACCGCGACGCTGCTCAGCGCGGCGCTCGGGTTCCTCCCGATGGTGTGGGCGTCGCTCGCCTTCGGCTGGGGGCTGACCGGGATCTGGGCGGGCCTGTCCGCGTTCATGGTGCTGCGGCTCGTGTCGCTGCTGTACCGCTGGCGCTCCGGCCACTGGGCCGTCACCGGCGCCACCCGCCCCGCCTGACCCGTCCTGGTCCTGTCGCGAGTGTCCGAGTTCCGCACTGACGTGAGACGCGTTGCGGGGTCAGCCCACGTCGTGAACGACGCGCCGGGGCGGTGAGCGTCGCCAACGACGCGTTCGCGACGTGTCGAGCCCCGCCACCCGCGAATCCCCGCCCCGGCACCCACCGGGCAGGTGTGGCGAGAGAGCGAACTCGCGTGCCTGAACGGCGGACTCGCGTGATTGGACGGAGAAGTCGCGTGATTGGACGGAGAAGTCGTTGTGGAGAGCGCAACTGACCGCACTGTGTGGGCAAAGACACCCGGGTAACGGCTAGGTTTCGGCGTTGCTTAGGCGATACAACTGATACGGCGGCAACGGGGACGCCCTGTCCGTACCGAACCCTGGGAGGAACCCGTGTCGCCCGCCACCGGCCGAGTCACCGCCACGAGCCGGGCCTGGTTCATCTGGGTGGCCGCCGTCACCGTCTACCTGCTCGCGGTCTTCCACCGCACCTCCTTCGGCGTGGCCGGGCTGCAGGCCGCCGAACGCTTCGGCGTCGGCGCGGCCGCGCTGGGCACTTTCACCGTCCTCCAGGTCGGCGTCTACGCGGCGATGCAGATCCCCACCGGCGTGCTCGTCGACCGCTACGGCCCGCGCCGGATCCTCATCGCCGCCCTGCTCTTCCTCGGCCTCGGCCAGGTCCTGCTCGGCATCGCCCAGTCCTACGCGCTCGGCCTCGTGGCCCGCGGGATCCTCGGATTCGGCGACGCGCTCACCTTCGTCAGCGTGCTGCGGCTGGTCGCGGCGCACTTCCCCGGTCGCCAGTACGCCGTCCTGACCTCGCTCACCGGCGCGGTCGGCTACGTCGGGAACCTCGCCGCCACCGTCCCGCTGACACTCCTGCTCGAAGGACCCGGCTGGGTGCCGACGTTCCTCACCGTCGGGCTCGTCACCGTCGCCTACGCCGCGGTGGTCGTCCTGCGGGTGCGCGACGTTCCGCACGGCGAGCCCGAACCCGTCCGCGAACGGGTGCACCCCAAGGCATTGGGCCGTCAGGTGATCCGCGCGTGGAAGGTGCCGGGGACGCGGCTCGGCTTCTGGGTGCACTTCACCACCATGTTCGCGCCGAACGTACTGACGTTGTTGTGGGGCATGCCCTTCCTGGTCCAGGGACAGGGCATGCCGAAGTCCTCGGCGAGCGCGCTGCTGACGGTGTTCGTCTTCGGCTCGATGATCGGCGGTCCGCTGGTCGGCGGGATCATCGGGCGGCACCCGTCGCTGCGGATGCCGCTCGTGGGCGGATACCTCGGCGGCGCCACGCTGGTGTGGGCGGTGCTGCTCGGCTGGGGCGGCCCGCTCCCGACGGCCGTGCTGGTGCCCGCGTTCGCCTTCCTCGCGCTCGGTGGTCCGGCGTCGATGATCGGCTTCGCCCTCGCCCGTGACTACAACCCGCTCGAACGCGTCGGCACCGCGACCGGTGTCGTCAACGTCGGCGGTTTCGTCGCCACCACGCTCGCGGCGCTGTCCATCGGCGTCCTGCTGCAGTGGACCGGCGGGAACTTCCGCGTCGCGCTGCTGGCGGTCGTCGCGTTCCTGATGCTCGGCACCTCGCGCATGCTGGTGTGGTGGCGCCGCACCCGCGCGCACCTGTTCGCCGCCGAAGCCCGCGGCGAGACCGTGCCGGTCCGCATCCGCAGGCGCCGCTGGGACGCCGAACCGGCCGAAACCCCTGTGGCGGCCGCAAGTTGATCACCGGCGCCTCCGGACGGCGAAACCCCGCTCGATAGGGTTCGCCCCGTGTCACGCCCCAAACAGTCCCGCCCCGCCCCGCCGCCCGGTCTGCTCATCGTCGACAAGCCCGCCGGGATGACCTCGCACGACGTCGTCGCCCGCGCCCGCCGCATCATGGGCACTCGCAAGGTCGGCCACGCGGGCACGCTCGACCCGATGGCCACCGGCGTCCTCGTCCTCGGCATCGAACGGGCCACCAAACTGCTGGGCCACCTCGCGCTGGACCGCAAGACCTACCTCGCGACGCTCTCGCTGGGCCGGTCCACCACCACCGACGACGCCGAGGGCGAGATCCTCGCCGACGCCGACCCCGCCGCCCTCGCGAAGATCACCGACGAGGACATCGCCGCCGGGATCGCGAAGCTCACCGGCGACATCCAGCAGGTCCCGAGCGCGGTCTCCGCGGTCAAGATCGACGGCAAACGCGCCTACGCCAGGGTCCGCGCGGGCGAGGAGGTCGTGCTGCCGCCGCGTCCGGTGTCCGTCTACCGCTTCGACCTCCTGGCCACCCGCCGCGAAGAGGACCGGATCGAACTGGACGCGGTCGTCGAATGCTCGTCCGGCACCTACGTCCGCGCGCTCGCCCGCGACCTCGGCGCCGGGCTCGGCGCCGGCGGCCACCTCCAGGCACTGCGGCGCACCACGGTCGGCCCGTTCACCCTGGCCAAAGCACGGACGCTCGATCAACTGGAGGACAAGCCCGAACTCTCGCTCGATCTCGACGCCGCCGTCGCCGCGGCCTTCCCGCGCCGCGATCTCGACGCCGCCACCGCCCGCGCGATCCGGCACGGGCAGCGCATCCCGGCCGCCGGGATCAAGGGCACTTACGGCCTCTTCGCCCCGGACGGCCGGGTGCTCGCGCTGGCCGCCGACGAGGAGGGCGTGGCCCGTTCGGTGGTCGTGCTGCTGCCCGCATAGGGTGGGGCACGGCGAAAGACAACGGCTGTGGGAGAGAAGGCGAAAGTGCAGCGTTGGCGTGGTCTGGGGGACCTTCCCGGCAGCTGGGGCCGGTGCGTGATCACCATCGGCATCTTCGACGGCGTGCATCGCGGGCACCAGGAGCTGATCAAGCGGACGGTGCGCGCGGCCGCCGAACTGAACGTGCCGAGCGTGGTGCTGACCTTCGACCCGCACCCGTCCGAGGTACTGCGCCCCGGGAGCCATCCCGCGCAGCTGACTTCGTTGCGGCGCAAGGCGGAACTCATCGAGGGTCTCGGCGTCGACGTGTTCGCGGTGCTGCCGTTCACCCTCGAGCTGTCCCGGCTCCCGCCGCACGAGTTCGTGCACGAGATCCTGGTCGACCGGCTGCACGTGGCCGAGGTGTTCGTGGGGGAGAACTTCACCTTCGGCGCCAAGGCCGCCGGGGACATCGCCCTGCTGCGCACGCTCGGCAAGCGGTTCGGGTTCGTCGCCTACGGCGCCGAACTGCAGGGCCGCTCACTGTCCGAGAAGGACAAAGCGGCCAGCCAGATCACGTTCTCCTCGACCTACGTCCGGTCCTGCATCGACGCCGGTGACGTGGTCGCCGCCGCCGAGGCGCTGGGCAGGCCGCACCGTCTCGAAGGGATAGTGGTCCGCGGCGACGGCCGGGGCCACGATCTCGGCTACCCGACGGCGAACCTGTCCACCCCGCGCTTCGCGGCCGTTCCCGCCGACGGTGTCTACAGTGCCTGGTTCACCCGATCGTCCGAACCGGACCGGAAGCTGGCCGCCGCCGTGTCGGTCGGCACCAACCCGACCTTCTCCGGCCGGGAGCGCACGGTCGAGGCCTTCGTGCTCGACCTCGAAGAGGACTTCTACGGCCAGCACGTGGCGCTGGACTTCGTCACCCGGCTTCGCGACCAGGTCCGGTTCTCCCGCTCCGAGGATCTGGTGAAGCAGATCGACGACGACGTGGTCCGCACCAGGGAAGCGCTGCGGTCCGAAAGCTGATCGTCCCCCGGTCGGGCCAGCCGGGGTGATGAAACGTCTGTTTCGCCCTCACCGGCGGCCCCGGGGTGGCAAGATGCTCACGGCGGTGCGAGAGCGACGAAATAGCGGGCTAACGGGAGCGGAACTGGTGGAGGACCACAAGATCGTCCAGCGGAACATCGCGCTGCAGCGCGAGTGGTACGGGGAACCACTCGGCGATCGGGTACGCCGCCTGGTGGTCGCCTTCGACGTCTCGCAGGCCTTCCTCGCCGAGGTGCTCGGTATCAGCGCCCCGATGCTCAGCCAGGTGATGAGCGGCCGCCGCGCCAAGATCGGGAACCCGGTCGTGCTCGCGCGGATGATCATGCTGGAACGCAAGACCCTGGTGCCCGACGTCGCCGCGGGCAACCGCGAGGCGATCCTCGCCGCGCTGGAGGACGTCCGCGACGCCCGCCCGACCGTCGGCCGGGACAACCTGCCGGTCGGCACCGCCGACGACCGGGCCGTGCTCGCCGCGCTGCGCGACATCGCCGAGGACGAGGACCTCGGTGAGGCCGCCAAACGGCTCGGCGACGACTTCCCCGCGCTGGCCGATCTGCTGCGCCGCGCCGGAGCGCACACCTAGCCCGTGCACGTGTTCAGCGCGCTGGTGCCGCCCGCGGACGTCGTCGACGCGCTCGCGGCGGAGCTGGGGGAGCGCGGGGACAACCGGCTGCGCTGGTCCTCGCCGGAGGACTGGCACGTCACACTGGGTTTCTACGGCCACGCCGACGCGGCCGAACGCGCCGGGTGGCTCCGGGAAAGGCTCGCCGGACGGCCCGCGATCGACGTCCGGCTGGAAAATGCCGGGACGTTCCCCGGCGTCCTGTGGTTGACT
This sequence comes from Amycolatopsis sp. NPDC059027, assembly GCF_042739735.1. Lineage (NCBI taxonomy): Bacteria > Bacillati > Actinomycetota > Actinomycetes > Pseudonocardiales > Pseudonocardiaceae > Amycolatopsis > Amycolatopsis sp. NPDC059027. The sequence goes on from NZ_JBHYIK010000085.1 coordinate 27,262, forward strand.
GTCGCCGGTGAGGGGCTGACGGCGCTGGCGCTGGCGGCCGGGGCGGACGCCGAGACGCGGCCGTACCGGGCGCATCTGACGGTGGCCCGCTTCCCCCGGGAGGAACCGGAGCTCGCCCGGCTGTGGAAGACACGGCTGTCCCGCTTCTCGAGCCGCGCCTGGACGGCCACCGAGGTGGCCCTGATGCGCAGCGAGCGGACCCCGGACGGGCCACGCTATCGAGTGACGGACCGGTTCCCGCTGGAGCGCGCCTGAGGGCCGCGATCACGCTGCTGGTAGCCTTGACAATCGGGTCCGGCTGCAGTCCGTGGCGGCCGTGACCGTCTCACCCGGCGTCGATCACGTCCGGGCCGCACGGCACTGACACAACCAAGGAGCACCACCAGTGGCACTGTCCACCGAAGAGAAGAAGTCGATCCTGGCCGAGTACGGCGTGCACGACTCGGACACCGGATCCCCCGAGGCCCAGGTCGCGCTGCTGACCAAGCGCATCATCGGCCTCACCGAGCACCTCAAGGAGCACAAGCACGACCACCACTCGCGTCGTGGCCTCCTGCTGCTCGTCGGCCGCCGTCGCCGGCTGCTGAACTACGTCAACAAGGTGGACGTCGAGCGTTACCGTGCGCTGATCCAGCGTCTCGGCCTGCGCCGATAGCGTGAAACCGGGGGGAGTGGCCACGGCCGCTCCCCCCGGTCGCATAAGCAGTAAGAAGAGAACCGGCGCGAGCGCGCACGAGGAATCCGTCCGCCGGTCCTCGGTAGTGGTTCCCGGGAAACGGTTCCCGGGGGCTTCGATCGAAGACCGGCCTCACTCCTCGAGCGTCCTCAGGCGAAACGGGTCCCAGGATGGGAGACTCGCGCCGTTGCATGAGGAACTAAAGAGGAGATACACCCTATGACCGACTCCACCGGAGTCACCGTGCACGAAACCGAAGCCGTGCTCGACAACGGCCGTTTCGGCACCCGCACCGTGCGTTTCGAGACCGGCAGGCTGGCCAAGCAGGCCGCCGGCGCCGTCGTCGCGTACCTCGACGAAGAGACCATGCTGCTCTCGGCGACCACCGCGTCGAAGCACCCGAAGGAGCACTTCGACTTCTTCCCGCTGACCGTGGACGTCGAGGAGCGCATGTACGCCGCGGGCCGCATCCCCGGCGCGTTCTTCCGCCGCGAGGGCCGCCCGTCGACCGACGCGATCCTCACCGCCCGCCTGATCGACCGCCCGCTGCGCCCGTCGTTCACCGACGGCCTCCGCAACGAGATCCAGGTCGTCATCACCGTCCAGAGCCTCAACCCGGACGACCCGTACGACGTGCTGGCCATCAACGCCGCCTCGGCGTCGACCCAGATCGCCGGCCTCCCGTTCTCCGGCCCGATCGGCGGCGTCCGCGTCGCGCTGATCGAGGACCAGTGGGTCGGGTTCCCGACCTGGCAGCAGCTGGAGAAGGCCACCTTCAACATGGTCGTCGCCGGCCGCATCGTGGGTGACGACGTCGCGATCATGATGGTCGAGGCCGAGGGCACCGAGCACACGCTGGACCTGGTCGCCGCCGGCGCCAAGGGCCCGAACGAGGTCACCGTGGCCGAGGGCCTCGAGGCCGCGAAGCCGTTCATCAAGGCGCTGTGCGAGGCGCAGCAGCGTCTCGCCGAGGTCGCCGCGAAGCCGACCGGCGAGTTCCCGGTCTACCCGGCCTACGAGCAGGACGTCTACGACGCGGTCGCCGCGATCGCGACCGACGACCTGGCCGCCGCGCTGCAGATCGCGGGCAAGCAGGACCGCGACCACGCGACCGACGAGGTCAAGGCCGCGGTGCTGGAGAAGATCGGCCTCGGCGAGGGCGAAGCCTTCCACGGCCGTGACAAGGAGGTCGGCGGCGCGTTCAAGGCGCTGTCGAAGAAGATCATGCGCAAGCGGGTCCTCACCGACAAGATCCGCATGGACGGCCGCGGCCTCACCGACATCCGGTCGCTCTCGGCCGAGGTCGCCGTGGTCCCGCGGGCGCACGGCTCGGCGCTGTTCGAGCGCGGCGAGACCCAGATCCTGGGCATCACCACGCTGAACATGCTGCGCATGGAGCAGCAGATCGACTCGCTCTCCCCGGAGACGACGAAGCGCTACCTGCACCACTACAACTTCCCGCCGTTCTCCACCGGCGAGACCGGCCGCGTCGGTTCGCCGAAGCGGCGCGAGATCGGCCACGGCATGCTCGCCGAGCGCGCCCTGGTCCCGGTCCTGCCGAAGCGGGACGAGTTCCCGTACGCGATCCGCCAGGTCTCCGAGGCACTGGGCTCCAACGGCTCCACCTCGATGGGCTCGGTCTGCGCGTCCACCATGGGCCTGTTCAACGCCGGTGTGCCGCTGAAGGCGCCGGTCGCGGGCATCGCGATGGGCCTGATCTCCGACGAGGTCGACGGCGAGACCCGCTACGTCGCGCTGACCGACATCCTCGGTGCCGAGGACGCCATGGGCGACATGGACTTCAAGGTCGCCGGCACCAAGGACCTGATCACCGCGCTGCAGCTGGACACCAAGCTCGACGGCATCCCGTCCGAGGTGCTCGCCGCCGCGCTGAACCAGGCGAAGGACGCCCGGCTCACCATTCTGGAGGTCATCGCCGAGGCGATCGACGGCCCGGACGAGATGAGCCCGTACGCCCCGCGCGTCACCAGCGTGAAGATCCCGGTCGACAAGATCGGCGAGGTCATCGGGCCGAAGGGCAAGATGATCAACTCGATCACCGAGGAGACCGGCGCCGACATCTCCATCGAGGACGACGGCACGATCTACGTGGGCGCGGCCGACGGCCCGTCGGCGGAGGCGGCGATCGACAAGATCAACGCCATCGCCAACCCGCAGCTGCCCAAGGTCGGGGAGCGCTTCCTCGGCACCGTGGTGAAGACCGCCGCGTTCGGCGCGTTCGTCTCGCTGCTGCCGGGCAAGGACGGCCTGGTGCACATCTCGAAGCTGGGCAACGGCAAGCGGATCGCCAAGGTCGAGGACGTGGTCAACGTGGGCGACAAGCTCCGCGTCGAGATCGCCGACATCGACAACCGCGGCAAGATCAGCCTGATCGTGGTCAAGGACGAGGACGCCGCCAAGCCCGCCGAGGGTGACGCGCCCGCCGCCGACGCCGAGAAGGCCGACGCGTAGTAAGTCCGCTTCGTCAGAAGTAGTGGTCCGTGAAGGCCTCCATCACAGCGCTCAGCTCTGTGATGGAGGCCTTCACGGCACGTTGAGTAAGGATCCGATGGCACGGCAGGTTTCCGGGCACGAGCAGCCCGTCGGCAGTACCCGTACGCTGGAGTCCACTCCGGACGGTGCGGTGGTCAAGCGGAGCGTGCTCCCCGGCGGCCTGCGGGTCATCACCGAGCACGTCCCGGCGTCGCGCTCGGCCACGGTCGGGCTGTGGGTCGGCATCGGCTCCCGCGACGAGCCGATCGCGGTGGCGGGCGCCGCGCACTACCTGGAACACCTGCTGTTCAAGGGAACCGCGAACCGCGACGCCACCGCGATCGCCGAGGAGATCGACGCCGTCGGCGGCGAGTTCAACGCCTTCACCGCCAAGGAACACACCTGCTACTACGCGCAGGTGCTCGACGCGGACCTCCCGGTCGCCATGGACCTGGTCACCGACGTCGTGTTCGAGGCGCTGTGCGCGGACAGCGACGTCGAGACCGAGCGCAGCGTCGTGCTGGAGGAGATCTCCATGCGCGACGACGATCCCGAGGACCTGCTGCACGAGACGTTCGTCGGCGCGATCCTCGGCGAGCACCCGCTGGGACGTCCGGTGCTCGGCACCGAGAAATCCATCATCGAGATGTCCGCGTCGGCGCTGCGCGGGTTCTACAAGCGCCGCTACACCCTGCCGCGGATGGTGCTCGCGGTCGCCGGGAACATCGAGCACGCGCAGGTGCTTCGCTTGGTACGCAAGGCTTTGCGCGACAGGCTGAACGGCGCCGGGACGCCCGTCGCGCCGCGTGCCGGGAAGGCCCGCGTCCGCACCGCGCGGAAGCTCGCCCTGCACACCGACGACACCGAGCAGGCCCACGTGATGCTCGGCCTGCACTCGCTGTCGAGGCACGACGAACGCCGCTTCGCGCTGTCGGTGCTCAACGCCGCGCTCGGTGGCGGGATGAGTTCGCGGCTGTTCCAGGAGGTCCGCGAGAAGCGCGGGCTGGCGTACCAGGTGTACTCCTCGGTCGCGAGCTACGCCGACACCGGCCACATGGCCGTGTACGCTGGTTGCCAGCCGGAGCGGCTCGGCGAGGTCGCCGGGGTGATCCGCGAGGTGCTCGACCAGGTCGCGCTGAACGGCCTGTCCGACGCCGAGGTCAAGCGCGCCAAGGGACAGCTGCGCGGCGGGATCGTGCTCGGGCTGGAGGACACCAGCTCGCGGATGTCCCGCATCGGCAAGAACGAACTGAACTACGGCCAGTACCTCGGTGTGGACGACACGGTCGCCCGGATCGACGCCGTCACCACCGAGGACGTGTGTGCGCTCGCTCGCACTCTGCTGCGCCGCCCCGGCGGGGTGTCGGCGGCCGCGGTCGTCGGCCCGTACGCTCACGCCGACGACCTGCCCGACGATCTGCACGAGGTGATCGCATCATGACCGGAACTCCGATTCGCGTGGGCGTGCTCGGCGCCCGTGGCCGGATGGGTGCCGAGGTGGTCAGCGCCGCCGAAGCCGCGCCGGACATGGAGGTCGTCGCGGCCGTCGACGCCGGGGACGATCTGGCGGCGCTCACCGGGGCACAGGTCGTCGTCGACTTCACCCATCCCGACGCGGTGATGGACAACCTGCGTTTCCTTGTGGAGCACGACATCCACGCCGTCGTCGGCACCACCGGGTTCTCGTCCGGCCGGATCGCCCAGGTGCGCAGCTGGCTGAAGGACAAGCCGTCGCTGGGCGTGCTGATCGCGCCGAACTTCGCCCTCGGCGCGGTGCTGGCGATGCGCTTCGCCGAGCAGGCCGCGAAGTACTACGACTCCGCTGAAGTCATCGAGCTGCACCACAACCGCAAGGCCGACGCGCCGTCCGGCACCGCGACGCACACCGCGCAGCTGATCGGCAAGGCCCGCGTCCAGGCGGGGATCACCCCCGGCGAGGACGCGACGACGTCCGAAGTGGACGGTGCGCGTGGTGCGGTCATCTTCGACGTCCGAGTGCACTCGGTCCGGCTGCCCGGCCTGGTCGCGCACGAGGAGATCCTGTTCGGCGGCCAGGGCGAGACGCTGACCATCCGGCACGATTCGATGGACCGGACGTCGTTCATGCCCGGCGTGCTGCTCGGCGTGCGTTCGGTGGTCGCCAAGCCCGGCCTGACGGTCGGCCTGGAGAACGTGCTCGACCTGTGAAAGCCCGCAATTTCGCGCTGGTGATGACCGCCGCGCTGGTGGTGTACCTGGTGCTGCTGGCCGGACGCGCGTTCGCGTTGTTCGCGACCGGGGAGCCGGTCGGGATCCTGCTCGGCGCCGGTGTGTTGCTGCTGCCGCTGCTCGGGATCTGGGTCGCGGTGGTGACCTGGCGTTCCGGCGTCCAGATCCAGCGTCTCGCGCGGCGCCTGGAGTCCGAGGACGCGTTGCCGGACGTCTCGGACCTCCCGCGCCGCCCGTCCGGACGCGTGGACCGGGACGCCGCCGACGCGTGGTTCGACGCGCGGCGCGCCGAGGTCGAGGCGAACCAGGAAGACTGGCGTGCCTGGTACAAGCTGGCCTACGCCTACGACATCGCGGGCGACCGGCGCCGCGCACGGGCGACCATGCGCAAGGCGGTCCAGCTGGAATCGGCGGACCGCTGACGCTCACCCGACGGCGAGCACGATCGCCCCGCTGAGCAGCCCGTTCTCCTGGCTCTGCTCGAGCGCGGTCAGCCCGGCGACGATCTCCCAGAACATCGCCTGATGGGCGCTGAGCGACGGCTCCCCGGCCAGGCACAGCGCGGCGAGGCGAGTCGCCGTGAAGGTTTCCCGGGGGACTTCGGTGCGCGCGGGCAGCCCCTCGCCGAACTCCCGGACGGTGCCGGTCACTTCGTGCCGCCAGGTACCGGGCTCCGACGATGAAGCCGCGGCGCACACCTCGTCGATCTTCTCGCGGAGGACACCGGGCGGGATCAGGTACTGGAACTCCGTCTGTTCCGGCACCTGCGCCAGGAACGCGGTGGGGAAGTCAGGGGCGGCTTCGACCGTTTGGTGTGCTTCACGCCGCACCTGCTCCACGGCCTGCCCCAGCACGGTCCCGATCATCTCGCGCAGGCGTTCCAAGATCCCGACCGGATCCTTCCGGAGCGCTGAGTCGGTCCACGAGTGCGGGTGGAAGCCACCACCACCGACCAGCTGCGATTCCACTGTGGACATGAGGTGGACGGCCTCGTCGTAACCGATCGGCTCCCCGCCCCGGCGCACGGCCTGGATGTCGTCGGTGACCCAGTCGAACTCGCCGAGAGCGCTTTTCCCTGCGTGCAACAGGTTCCCGGGGTAGACCTGAAGCCCGAGTGCTTCGTCCAGCCGGGTCACCGGGGCTGCGAAACCGTTCCCGGAATGGATTCTCCCGAGGAGTTTCCTGGCGTAACCGCCGTCCGCCTTGCTGATCGCCAAGGCGAGCCACAGCAGCATCAGCCGGGTCTGCGGCAGTTCCGGCCGGCGAAGGTCGGCGTCCACTCGCCGTCGCACGGTTTCCGCGTCGATCTCGTACGGATCGCCGCCTCGCCGGTAGGTCCACAGCTCGGGACCGTCCTCGCCCGTGATCCAGAGACTGCCGATCCCAGCTTCCCGGATCATCGCCCGCACCGACGGCGTCTCCACTTCGTCGAACGACGGAAGCCGGTAGGACGGACCACCGGTCGTCGCCTTGTTGACCCAGCGGACGAGCCCCGTCGCGTCCTTCGCGCCCAGCCCCGAAGCCGGTTGTGTAGTCGAGATGCCTCCACCGGGAAAATCGCGGTACAGCGAGTACGTGCTTACACTCACCGGCGAGCGGCAGACCGCCGCGGTGTCGCCGATCCGGATCCGGCCGCGCAGTTCGCGGGTGACCAGCGAGCCGGCGACCTGTTTTCGAAGGTCGGGCGGGGCCGTTGACGAGTGAGCGGCTTCGAGCCATTGCTCCACCTGCGCGTGTAAGTCTTGTGACAGGCCTGTGCCTTGCTCGGCGCAATCGACGGCGAGCAGGAGTGCAGCGCTGTCGGTCGACTCCAGGCACGCGCGGACGATCGCGTCAGCCGGCGTGCGGGCCGCATACAGCAGCGTCGTCTCACGCCACCACGGTTCCGTGACGTTCTCCACCAGAACGCGTTCCAGGCGTTCGGTGCGGACGTGCTCGGCCGCCAGGTATTCCTGCAGAGTCTGGTGGGCGAAGGAGTACGCGTCGGGCTCACGCTCGATCAGCAGGCCGTTGGACGTGAGATCGGCGAGCAGGTCTTCGGCGGTGAGGGCTTCGGTGCGCTGTGGGCCTCGACGCCGCAGCGCCGAGAGCAGGCCGTCGCGTGAGACGTCCCGAGAGCGTCTTTGCATCATGTCGAACGCCAGTCGCTGGAGCAGGGACTCCTTGACGTCGGCGCCGAGCACCGGCAGGTCCTTGGCTTCCTGACGCGTGCGCAGCACGACCCGGCAGATTTCGCCGTACAGCTCGGCCCGGCTGCCAGGTAGTGCGCCGGATTCCCGGTGCACGTTGGCGATCATGGTGAGCAGCAAGGGATTGACCGTGAGTTCGTACAGTTCCGGCGATCGCTTGAGCCGGTCCAGCAGGTCCAGCGACCGGGCCTTCGCGGCCGCGCGCCCGTCGCCCGCCGAGGCCCGGCTCTCCACGGCCAGGTACCAGGCCCGGACGAACGCGTCGACCTGCTCGTCGGTGAACGGGCGCACCTGGAGCACGACGGCGCCCTCGACCCGCGCGGACCGATAGCCCTGCGGCCGGGAGGTGATCACGAAGTCGTTGCGCGCGTAGCGGGTGCACTGCCGCTCGACCCAGCGGGCCACCTCGGTGCGGTCCCGCTGGTCCGCGACTTCGTCGAAACCGTCCAGCTGCACGACGCAGCGTCCGGAGGACAGCTGTAGCTCGAACCATCCGGCGGCGCCGTCGATGCCGTACTGCTTGACTTGCCGCCCGATCAGTTCGGACAGGGCCACCTGCGGGTTCGCCACGATCGCGGCGGCGTGGTCGCGCAGGAAGAGCAGAACCGGGATCGGGCGCCTGCCCCGCCGGGAACGGCACAGGTGCCGGGCGGTGTGCCGGAGCAGGGTCGTCTTGCCGCTGCCGGGCGCGCCGAGCACCGCGAGCACCACCGGCTTGGGCTCGCCGATGAGCGTGCCCAGCTTGAGCCGTCCCGTCCCGGTGTCGTCCGTGAGCAATCCGGCGGGAACGCGGTCCGGCGCCTGGTACATCAGGCTGACGTCGACGTAGACCTCGTCCAGTTCGGGGGTGTAGAACCCGACGACCGCGAGCCCGCGCAGATCGACGTACCGCAGGGAGGCGGCCAGCACTCGCCGGTACCGCCGGGCGTAGCGCGAAAGCCGCATGCGGACGGCCTGGTCGGTCCGGTCGGCCACTCGGCCCGTCCAGCGTTGCCGGAGTTCGCGCCACACGTCCCGGAAGAACCCGCCCATGGCGAGGAGTGCGAGATAGGAGACGCTCAGCACCACGGTGAGCACCCGGTCCTCGGCGACCGTGCCCCACCACACGCCGAGACCCACCACGGGCAGGCTGCCCAGCACCGCCAGCCCCGCGAAGCGCTTCTTCGAACTCCCAGTGTCCGTCATCGCGCATCATCCTCGCACCCCGAGCCCCGGTGTCACACGGTAGATACACCGGTAATTCACACGGCGAATGGGCTGCGAACCTCCGTGTCGTCCCTCCGAATACGCGTGTCGTCCGCTCGGGTAGGCGACCTGGCCGGTCAGGCGTCGGAGCGGTCCCGTGCCTCGTGCGGGATGAGCGGGTTCTCGCCGCGTGCCTTCAGTTCCTGCACGGTCCACGTGTTGCCGTCCGGATCGCTGAACCCGAAGAACGTGCTGCCGTCCCGTTCGTCGAGCCTCGTGATTTCACTGGCCTCGACGCCCCGTGAGATCAGCTCGGCCCGCGCGGCTTCGGCGTCGGCGACGCACAGTTGAAGGCCGCGAAGCGATCCGGGCTTCATTTCCTTGTGTGCGGGCAGGTCGCCGAGCACGATCGAACAACCGGACCCCGCCGGCGTCAGCTGCACGATGTGCATGTGCTCGTTCGTCACGTCGTGGTCGAGCGCGAAACCGACCTGGTCCCGGTAGAAGGCGACCGCGCGGTCGATGTCGCTGACCGGCAGGATGACCACTTCGAGTGTCCAGTCCACGAGGAACCCTTTCGTGTCGGAGGCGAGCCGCATCGGCAGTCGGGAACACTACCGCCCCGCACCGGCAAAATCCGGTGGACGGGAGCCGGGGTGTGCGCGACCCTGGTCGAGCGCGTCGGCGTCACCGGCGGCAGGGGCTTGCCGAAAACGGGATTCGCCGACGAATAATGCGATCGCTGAAAATGTGAATACCTCACCGTTTGCGCGTGATAAATTGCTAATCATCAGCGTGGTGTCAGGTAAAAGTACAGTTGCTGATCCGACCGGGTGAAAACCGCTTCGAGGCGTTTTCACACAGTCGGGACGCGGGCATAGTCGGCAGCGCTCCGCTCGGTGAGGGCTACAGCGAAAGCGTTGGGGTAGGGCGGATGTGGAGACTTCACGGTGATCGGAGAAGTCCGTGCGGCATCATCACGACCTGATCGTCCAATTTCGCCACAACCTCGTTCGTGACGTGCAGAAACGTGCCGTGAACGAGTCGCTGCGGGACAACCTCGCGCTGGCCACGCCGGTGACCCGCGTCGTCGCGCACAGAATTCCGCCGTTTCAGGCGAAAGCGCACTGGGAGAGTCCGGAGCTCGCCGTCGCGGGCGAATGCCTGCGGTTGTCCGTGAAAGTCCGCGGCGGCGCACGGCATTCCCTGAAAGGCATCAACCTGATCATGGAAGGCGCGGTCAACGCCGACTGCCGCCCCGAAGTCGTCTTCGCGAAGGACGGCAGGCCGGTGGCGCGGTTGACGGCACCGGCCGCGTCCGCCCTCCGCCTGGCCGACCTGAAGCTCAGCTACCCCGGGGACGAGGAAGCACTGTCCTGGCTCGACGCCAGGATCGAGCGGACGCTCCTGCGTCCCGTGCTCGGCAGGAAGCTGATGAAACACCTGGCCGGCCTGCCCCTGACCTATCTGCCGGACTCGGTTCCGCCGCGGCAGGGGGCCGCGACCGTCGCGGTCGATCCGCACGCGGAAGCACTTTCGCTCACCCTGGGCGACGCCGGTCCCGCGCCGCGGGGGAGTTTTCTGTCCGACCCGACGGCGAACCTCGCGGTGGCCTACAGCGAGGCAGGGCTGAACGACGTGCTCAGCAGGTTGTGCGAGCGGGAGCTCGCGAGCGGCACCACAATCCTCGGCGAGGACCTGGTTTCCTGGCGCTGGACCTGGCTCAAGGTCGCCTTGACCGCACACGAGCACGTGCACCTCGCCGGCGAGGTGCGGTGTGGCGGGCGGACGCTCCCGGTCGACGCCACGGCGGTGTGCTCGCTGACCGCGGCCAAGCGGCTGTCCGTCCGCTTCCGCACCCTGGCGGCGTCCTCGGCGGAGTCCGAACTCCTCGCCGGGGCCACGGCCGAGCTGCTCGGCCGCGTCTTCGCGGGGCCCGCGCCAGAACTCCGGCAACGGTTCCGGGTCCCGGGTACGGACATCGCCGTCGACGCGCCCGTCGTGGCCGTCGCGGTCAAGGACAGGCACCTCGTCGCCCTCTACGACACGCCGCTGGACGATCAACGTTCCCTGCTCACCATCGACGACGCGAAGCCGAAACCCCGGATCGTCCAGCCGATCGTGCCCCAGCAGACCGCGCCGGGCGCACCCGTCGCCGTCCACCTCGACGCCACGCTCGCGAACTCGACCGAACCGCCCTACGACTACGTGTGGCGGACGGACAACGGCGCCAGGCTCAAGCACGGTCACGGACCGGCGGCGACGGTGACCACGGCAAAGGCCTTGCTCACCGGCGGCACCGAGCAGGCCACGTCCCTGAAGCTCGCCACCGTCAAGCTCAAGGTCGTCGATCTGCTCGGCCAGGTCGGCGAGACCGAGTTCGACGCCACCTATCGTCCTGCGCTTCCCTTGCGGGACAACGATGACGGCGCCGTCTCGAACGCACCGCCCGCCGAGCGCCGCACGGAATCGGTCCGCCACGGCGGGGCGACGATGGGCAGCCCGCGGGTGATACCCCTGTCGGCGGTCACCGCTGCCGTCATCGCACTCGGCGGCGGCGCTGTCGGCGGCGCCGCCGGAGGACTGCTGGGCGGCAACATCGGCTACGAACGCGGGCGGCACGATCCGGCCGCCGACCGGCAGGGACCGGCCGGACCTCCCGGAACCTCGGGCGCACCGGGGGCCGCCGGCCCGGCCGGACCGTCGGCGTCACGCGGGGCACCTGGGCCGGCCGGGCCGTCGGCGTTGGGCCCCGCGGCCCGGCCCTCCCGGGCCGCCCGGGGCGCCCCGCCCGGCGGGGGGCCCCGGGCCGCGGGGGGGGCGGGGGGGGGCCGGGGCGCGGGGCCCCCCCCGCGCCCCCGCC